>DAHXNE010000039.1 GCA_027366635.1 Gammaproteobacteria bacterium
GTGGTGCCCGGCACGATGCACTGGGGCACCCGCCAGGCGCGAGTGATTCACATGATCGACTGGGCGGCGCGCCGCGAGGCCCTCGGGGCCGGCGTGCACCTGATGAAGCAAGTCGGGCGCCTGAGCGATTTCCTGCTCGCCATCGGCGGCAGCAAGGACACGCGCGCCATCCTGCCCCGCGCCGGCTATCAAGCCTGCGGCACCGTCCGCGGCTATGTCCGCACGCTGAGCCCGCTGGGCATCCTGCACCGGCCGACGCGCGCCCCGTGGAAGCGCGGCCCGCGGATGGCGCGCAGTCTGCTCTGGATCCTCAGTGCCCCGCGGCAGGACCTCGGCGGCTGGCGCGTGCGGCGCATCGGCGCCGGCGAGGTCGATCAGCTCGCTGCCGTGCTGCCCGCGTCCCAACCGGACCTGATCACGTTCGGGCGCAGCGCGGCCCTGCTGCGCCACGCGCTCGCCTGTCCCATCGTTGCGGTGGAGCTCTACGCTCTGGAGCGCGGTGGGCGGGTCGGCGGGTACTTCATGCTGAGCTTCGCGCCCGGGCAGGCCCGCCTCGCCGACGGCTGGATGATCTCCACGGATCCGCTTGACTGGCAGGCCTTAGCGCATGCGGCCGTGCAGCAGGCCGGCGGCCACGGCGGCCTGGCCGAGCTGACCGCATGGGCCAGCGAGCCGCGCTTCGAGGCGGTTCTGCGCGCCTGCGGCTTTCACCATCGACTGACCCTGCCCACCTACCTTCTGCCCGCGGCGAACGAAACGGTTCCGCGGGAGACCCCCAGGCTGCAGATGATCGACAACGACGAGTTCTACTTGTACATCGGCGGGAATCAGCTATGGGCCTGAACCACCCGGGAGCGCCCCAATGTCCGCTCAGCGCGCATTCCAGCGCCTCTGAGAGGCGCTTCAGGGGCGCGGTGCAGCCTTGAACGAGATATCGCCGGCCTCGGTCCGCTGCGCGGTGCGCGAGACCCCGGGCGAGGACTGGGACGCCTTCGCGAGCGCCTTTCCTCAGGCCAGTCTCTATCACCTGAGCGGTTGGCCCGAGGTCGCCCGCTCGGTCTTCGGGCACCGCGCACTGTTCGTCGAGGCCCGCGACCCGGCCGGCACGTTGGTCGGTGTGCTGCCGGTGATTCAGCAGCGCAGCCGGCTGCTGGGGAATTTCGCCACCTCGGTGGCGTTCTTCAACTACGGGGGTGCCCTGGCCTCTGATCCGCGCGTCGCGGCCGAGCTGATGCGGGCGGCGGCCGAGGTCGCCGAGGCGCTGGGCTGCCGCTACCTGGAGTGTCGGGACACCCAGCCGCGCCCGGTGGACTGGCCCCGGCGGACCGATAAGATCACGCTGCAGCTCGAGCTGCCGGCCACCCCCGAGGCATTGTCGAAGCGCCTGGGTGCGAAGCTGCGCGCCCAGGTGAAGCGGGCCGACCGTGAGGGGGTGATCTGCCGGACCGGCTCGGTGGAGCTGCTCGATGAGTTCTACGCCGTATTCGCCGAGAACATGCGCGACCTCGGCACCCCCGTCTATCCCAAGCGCTTCTTCCGGGCCATTCTCGAGCGCTTCGCCGCGTACTGCCAGCTGGTCGTGATCGACTGCAAGGGCGAGCCCGCCGCGGCGGCCTTCCTCACCTTCTGGCGCTCGCAGGCCGAGGTGCCCTGGGCCTCCTGCCGTGCACAGGCCAAGCCCCTGGGCATGAACATGAAGCTGTACTGGGAGCTGCTCGCCCTGGCGGTCGGGCGCGGCTGCACGGTATTCGACTTCGGCCGCTCGACGGTCGACAGCGGCACCTATCGGTTCAAGCGGCAATGGGGTGCGGAGCCTCAGCCGCTCTACTGGTATCGCTGGGAAAGGCCGGCCGGCGCGCATCCGCCCGCGACGTCCGGGCATGGCGAGGAGCGCGGCAAGGCGATGCAGCTGGCGACGGCGCTGTGGCAGCGCCTGCCGCTCCGCATCGCCAACACCCTGGGCCCGCTCATCAGCGGAGCATTGCCGTGGTGAGCGCCAAGACCCTGGCCAAGCGCGGCGTCGTGCACGTCGTGGCGCGTGTCGCGCCCCTGACGTGGCGCTGGCGCAAGCCCGGCGCGCTGGTCGTGCTCATGTACCATCGGGTTCTGCCGAAGGATTCCCCGCTGCGCAAGACCGAGCAGCCCGGCATGTATGTGTCGCCGGAAACGCTCGATCTGCACCTCACCGAGCTCGAGCGCCGCTTCGAGCTGGTGCATTTGGATGACTGGCTGCGTCGCGCGAAGCAGGGCGAGACACTCCCCCACAGCGCCTGTGCCATCACCTTCGATGACGGTTGGCGGGACAACTACGATTTCGCGTTGCCGGTGCTGGTCAAACACCAGGCCCCCGCGACGATCTTCCTGGTGTCGAGCTACATCGGTACGGCCCAGCGCTTCTGGCCGAATCGCCTCATGAGCCTGGTGCAGGCGGAGTTCGAGCGGCCGGGCAGCGTGGCCTTCCCGGCCAGGCTGCGCGCGCTGGTCGATCCCGTTCTGGCACAGGGCAGGGCGCAAGGCCGTCTCGATACCGAAGCCCTCGATCCGGTGGTGCAGCAGGCGCTGAGACTGAAGGAGGCGGAGATTCGGGCGCTGGTCGAGGCCGCGGAGGATCGAGACACTCAAGGCAGCGGGGACGATCGCGACATGTTGGATGTACGGGAAATCGGCATGATGGCTGCGACCGGATTGATCCGCTTCGGCTCGCATTCGACGACGCACTTTCGATTGGACGACAATGCCACCGAGGATCTGCTGACCGCGGAAATCGTAGCGTCGCGTGCTCGGCTACGTCAGATCTGTGGACAGCCGATCGACTTATTTTGCTACCCGAACGGAATCAGCAGCGCGTCCTCAGTCGGCTTGGTCAGCCGGCACTATCTGGGCGCAGTGGCCACCAATACGGGTTGGCACGCATCGGATCTTGATCCTTACCTGATTCCCAGGATCCGGTTGCATGATGACATCACCAGCACCCGCGACGCTTTTCTGGCACGACTGTCCGGCTGGCTATGACGCGGCGGTGGTACCAAGGGGCGTTGGGCGGCTCACCGTCTCGATGAGTGCTTCATAGCGCGTGAGCATGGCCTGCAGGGAAAACTCGCCGCGGGCGCGCGCGAGCGCCGCCTGCGACAGCTCGCGGGCGAGTTCGGGCGATTGGGCAATTCGATGGACCGCATCGGCGAGTGCGCCGGGGTTTCCGGCCGGAACCAGGATGCCGGTGCGCGCATCGAGGATCTCCTCCGGTCCACCGCAGCGAGTGGCCACCACGGGGATGCCGCACGCCATGGCTTCCACGCAGGCGATGGAGAAACCCTCGCTCCGTGAACTTAGCACGAAGAGATCCAGATTATGGAGAACCGTGGCCACGTTCGCGCGCAGTCCCAGGAAGAACACCCGCTGCTCGAGTCCCAAGTCCGCCCGCAACCGCAGCAGATCATCCGCCAGCCTGCCGCCGTATTGCCCCGCGATCACGAAGCGAAACCGGTCCGAGCGGTCGAGCAGTGCGCGTGCCGCGTGCAGGAGGGTGTCGTACGATTTGGCTGGGCGG
>DAHXNE010000056.1 GCA_027366635.1 Gammaproteobacteria bacterium
GGTTCACGGGCCTGTCCGGCTCGGGCAAGAGCACCATCGCGAACATCGTGGAGCGCGAGTTGCATGCCCACGGCGCGCACACCTACATGCTCGACGGCGACAACGTGCGCCATGGGTTGAACCGCGACCTCGGCTTCACGGACGCCGACCGGGTCGAGAACATCCGGCGTGTCGGGGAAGTCGCCAAGCTGTTCGTCGACGCCGGCGCGATCGTGTTGTGTTCGTTCATCTCGCCGTTTCGCGCCGAGCGGAACATGGTGCGCGAGCTGGTCGATGCGGGCGAATTTATCGAGATCTTCGTCGACACGCCGCTGGAGGAATGCCGCCGGCGCGATCCGAAAGGGCTGTATGTGCGCGCGCTCGCGGGCAAGATTCGCAACTTCACGGGCATCGATTCCCCGTACGAGCCGCCGGAGAACCCGGAGCTGTTGCTGGCGCCGAGTCCGCTCGGGGCCGAGGAGGAGGCCCGGCGGGTGATCGAGGAGCTCAAGGCCCGGCACATCATCGTGTGAGCCGGTCGGCGGCTGTGTTGGATGGCGCGCGGCGCGCGGCGCCGCGCCGAACGGCTCGAATTGCGCCCTGGAGCGCGCTACCATCGGCCAATCCACGCGCTGGGGATTGCCGTGCCGACCCATTACCGCCGCGACGGCGATGTCGCGCTGCTCCAGATCGACAACCCGCCGGTCAATGCGCTCGATCTGTCGGTGCGTACCGGACTGGAGGCACTGCTGCGGCGCGCGGCGGACGAGCCGCAAGTCAAGGCGGTCGTCTTGTGTGGCGCGCGCGCGTGCTTTTCCGCCGGCGCCGACATCAGCGAGATCGCCTCGGGGGCGGCGTTTCACAGTCCCATGCTGCTCGAGCTGCATGCGCGGATGGAAGCGCTCGGCAAGCCGATCGTGGCGGCCATCGAGGGTGCCGCGCTCGGCGGCGGCCTCGAGCTGGCGCTGACCTGCCATGCGCGCATCGCAGCGCCGGAGGCGCGGTTCGCGCTGCCGGAAGTCAAATTGGGCCTCATTCCCGGCAGCGGCGGCACACAGCGTTTCACGCGGCTGGCCGGTCCCGCCGCAGCCCTGGAGGCCATCACCTCCGGGGCTCAGCTTCCGGCCGCGCGTGCTCTGGCCATCGGCCTGATCGACGCGATCGGCGCGGACCCGCTGCAGGTGGCTGTCGCATGGGCGCGGCGGCTGGCCGACGGGGCATCTGTGCCGGTCCTGGCGCGTGCGCGCGAGGACAAGATCGCCGCAGTGGAGCCCGACTTGTTTACCGCGTTCCGCGCGGCGCGCGCGCGCGCCTTTCGTGGTCAACTCGCGCCGTGGCGTATTGTCGATGCGATCGAGGCGGCATGCACCCGGCCGGCCCTCGAGGCGTTCCAGTTGGAGCGGCAGTGGTATCTCGAGTGTCGAGCGAGCCCGCAGCGCAAGGCGCTGATGCACGTGTTTCACGCCGAGCGCGCGGCGCGCAGGGTTGCGGTTGCCGCTCCTCAGGTCGAGGCGTTGCCGATCGCGCGCGTGGGCGTGGTCGGGGCGGGGACCATGGGCGCGGGCATTGCGATGTGCTTCGCCAATGCGGGAATAGACGTAACATTGTTGGACGTGTCGCGGGAGGCCGTAGCGCGCGGGCTCGAGCGCGTTGGTGAGCTTTACGGCGAGAGCGTCGCACGCGGCAAGCTGACCGATGAGGTGGCGAGTGCGGCGCGCGCGCGTATCCGCGGCGCCGTCGATTACGCAGCGCTCGCTGACGTCGACATGGCCGTCGAGGCGGTATTCGAGGACCTGGCGCTCAAGTGCCAGGTGTTCGAGCGGCTCGACCGGAGCACGCCGCCACGGGCGATTCTGGCCAGCAACACCTCGACGCTCGACATCGACCGGCTGGCCGCCTGCACTGCGCGCCCGCAACAGGTGGTCGGCACGCACTTCTTCAGTCCGGCGCACGTCATGAAACTGATGGAGAACGTGCGCGGGCGCGCAAGCTCGCCGCAGACCCTCGCGACGGTGATGGCGCTCGGCCGGCGGCTCGGCAAGATCGCGGTGCTGGCGGGCAATTGCGACGGGTTCATCGGCAATCGCATGCTGCAGTACTACGGTGCCGAGGCGGAGCGGTTGCTCGAGGAGGGCGCAACGCCCGAGCAGATCGACGCCGTGATCGAGGCGTTCGGATTCGCAATGGGCCCGCTGGCAATGCGCGATCTTGCCGGCAACGACGTCGGCTGGGCGATCCGACGTCATCGCACCTTGCCGGCCGATGAGCGCTGGTCGCCGATCCTCGAGCGGATGGCGGCGCAGGGACGGCTCGGGCGCAAGAGCGGCCGCGGCTTCTATCTCTATGAAGGCCGCGAGCGGCGTTCGGATCCGCAAGTGCTGGCGCTCATCAGTGCGGTGTCCCGCGAGCTCGGCATCGAGCGGCGCGAAATCGGCGCGGGCGAAATTCTCGCCCGCTTGCTGCATCCACTGGTCAATGAAGGGGCCAAGCTGCTGGCGGAGGGAATCGCCGCCCGTGCCGGCGACATCGACGTGGTTTACATACACGGCTATGGCTTTCCCGCCTACAAGGGCGGCCCGATGTACTGGGCGGAGCAAGAAGGGCTCGCCAAGGTCATCGCCACGCTCGAGCGGCTCGCGCCGAGCCACGGGGCGCGCTGGCGACCGTGCGCGTACTTGCGCGCCGCGGCGGCGCGGGGCGGCTGGGAGCACTTGACGCAGTGCTGAAATAACTGTACGTTTAAAACGAGTGTTTTACCCATGCTGCCGATAAAAGCATCTCCGCGCGACGAGCCGCGCTTGCAGCCGCAGTCGCGATACTCTGGTACGGCGGCGCGCATTCTCGATGTCGCCGAGGGGTTGTTCGTCGAGCTCGGCTTGAAGGCGACCTCGATGCGGCTGATCACGCAGCAGGCCGGGGTCAATCTGGCGGCGGTCAACTACCACTTCCGTTCCAAGGATGCGCTGTTCGAGGCAGTGTTCGCGCGGCGCTTCGCGCCCTGGGCGCGCGAGTGTGTGATCGAGCTCGACGCGCTCGAGGCGCGCATCGCCGCCGACAAGACCACCGCCAGCGTCGAGGAGGTGGTGATGTGCTACGTGCGTCCGGCACTGGCGCTGTCACACGATCCGGCGCGCGGCGGGGCGGTATTCGCGCGGCTGTTCTCCCGGGTGCTGGTGGAGAATCACCGTCAGTTGCGCGACACGCTGTCGCGCGATTGGGGGCATCTGGTCACGCGCTACACGCGGGCGCTGGAGAGCGCCCTACCGGAGCTTCCCAGCGAGGCGGTGGCCTGGCGGCTGCACCTCGGCTTCAGTGTGATGTTCCATGCGTTCGCCGGTAACGACATTCTCAAGGTATTTGGGCGCTCGGCGGTCTCGGCGCGCGATCCTGACCTGATCGTCAAGCACGTCGTGCCGTTCGTGGTGGCGGGCATCAGCTCGCACCAGAGTGGGGGGGAACTCGCGGGCGGCGATGAGCGGCGCGCTGAACACGCGACCGGACGGACCAGGGCGGTCTCGGTCGCCAAGCCGCCGGCGCCTGCCGCGGGGCGAGCGGCGGTGACTGACGTGATGTTGGGCAGTGGTGCTGCGGCGCCGGTGCGGGCGGTGGCGCGCAAGCGCCCGCCGGGACGTGCGCCGAGCCGGCCGGGGCGCGGTTAGAGAGGAAATCATGGCTGAGACAAATTTCATCATCCGCAAAGTGGCCGTGCTGGGGGCGGGCGTGATGGGGGCGCAGATCGCCGCGCACCTGGTCAACGCCGGCGTTCCGACGGTGTTGTTTGATCTGCCCGATCCGCAGGGCGGCAACGGCATCGCGCGCAAATCGATCGCCGCGCTCGGCAAGCAACAGCCGCCGCCGCTCGGTACGCCGGATCTGGCCGAGTTCATCGAGCCGGCGAACTACGGCCAGCACCTCGGGCGCCTCGCGGAGTGCGACCTGGTGATCGAGGCAATCGCCGAGCGGCTCGATTGGAAAACCGAGTTGTATCGCCAGGTTGCGCCGGCGCTGTCCCCGCAGGCGATCTTCGCCACCAACACGTCCGGGCTGTCGATCGGGGCGCTCGCGGCCGTCTGTCCGCAGTCGCTGCGCGCGCGCTTCTGCGGCGTGCATTTCTTCAACCCGCCGCGCTACATGCATCTGGCGGAACTGATTCCCTGCGCCGATTCGGCTCCCGGCATGCTCGATCGCCTGGAAACCTTCCTGGTTACCACGCTGGGCAAGGGCGTGGTTCGCGCCAAGGACACGCCGAACTTCCTGGCCAACCGCGTCGGGCTCTTCTCGATGCTCGACACGGTGGCCAACGCCGCGAAGTTCGGCTTGCGCTTCGATGTGGTTGACGCCCTTACCGGGCCGTTGCTCGGGCGGCCGAAGTCGGCCACGTTCCGCACCGCCGACGTGGTTGGTCTGGATACGTTCGCGCACGTGGTGCGCACGATGCGCGAGGGCCTGCGTGAGGATCCGTGGCACGAGCTGTACGCCGTGCCCGAGTGGCTCGAGCGGCTGATCGGCGCGGGCGCCCTCGGCGCCAAGACCAAGAGCGGCATTTACCAGAAGCGCGGACGTGATCTGTTCGTCCTCGACCCGGTCGGCGGCGCGCACGTGCCGGCTGGTGCGCAGGCCGACGCCAAGGTGATCGAGTTGCTCAAGACAGCCGATGTCGCCGAGCGGTTCAGCGCGCTGCGCGCAAGCGACCATCCGCAGGCACAGTTTCTCTGGGCGTGCTTTCGCGACACCTTCCATTACAGTGCCTATCATCTGGCCGACATCGCCCATTCGGCGCGTGACGTCGATCTGGCGATGCGCTGGGGCTTCGGTTGGAAGCGCGGGCCGTTCGAGTTGTGGCAGGCAGCCGGCTGGGCGCGCATTGCCGGCTGGATCGAGGCGGACATCCGCGAGCGCAAGACGATGGCGCAGACGCCGTTGCCGCAGTGGGTGAGTGAAGCCGGCCGCACCGGCGTGCACACACCCGAAGGCTCGTACGATGCGGCGCAAAGGCGGGTGGCCGGCCGCTCGAGCCTGGCGGTCTACCGCCGGCAGCTCTCACCGGTGGTGCTGGTCGGGGAGCGGCCGCAGCTCGGGGAGACCGTGTATGAGAACCCGGCGGTGCGCGCCTTTACCAGCGGTGACGACGTGCTCGTTGCCTCGCTGAAGACCAAAGCGCATTCGATCACGCCCGAGGCGCTCGAGGGCCTGAATCAGGCGCTCGACCTGGCGGAGGCACGCTACCGTGCGCTGGTGATCTGGCAGAGCGAGGCCCCGTTCTCGGTCGGCGCGAATCTCGAGGCGCTCAAGCCGGCGATGGCGGCTGGCGATTGGGCGAGCATCGAGACGGTGATCGGGCGCTTTCAGAGCACGTCCATGCGACTGCGTTACAGCCTCGTGCCGACCGTGGCGGCCACGGAGGGCTATGTGTTCGGCGGGGGCTGTGAATTCGCCCTGCATTGTGATCGGGTGGTCGCGGCGCACGAGTCGTACATGGGACTGGTCGAGGCCGGCGTGGGGCTGCTGCCTGGCGGCGGCGGGTGCAAGGAGCTCGCCCGGCGCGCCGCGCAGCGCAGCACCGGCGATCTGCTCGCTGCGCTGAAGGATCTGTACATGGCGGTGGCCACCGCGAAGGTGGCCGGCAGCGCGCTCCAGGCGCGCCAGATGGGCTATTTGCGCCGCGGCGACGTCGTGCTCATGAATGCCGATGAGCTGCTTTACGTGGCCAAAGAGCAGGCGCTCGCGCTCGCGGCAACGGGCTATCGCCCGCCGCTGCCCGGCGCGCGGTTCGCGGTCGCCGGCCGGGCCGGGGCCGCCTCGATCAAAATGCAACTGGTGAATCTGCTCGAAGGGCACTTCATCAGCCCATACGATTTCGAGATTGGTACGCGCATCGCGGAGGTCATGACCGGCGGCGACCTCGAGCCGGGTACCGAGGTCGATGAGGCGTGGATTCTCGCGCTCGAGCGACGTCATTTCATCGAGCTGTTGAAGAATCCGAAGACCCAGGAGCGCATCGTCCATACGCTCGCCACGGGCAAGCCGCTGCGCAATTGAGCAGCGCCGGAGGGAATTGTGATGACGAAGAACATACGAGACGCCTACATCGTGGCCGCAGTGCGCACACCGGTCGGCAAAGCTCCGCGGGGCATGCTGCGTCATACCCGCCCGGACGACATGCTGGTGCACGCGCTGCGCAGTGCGCTCGCGCAGACTCCGTCGATCGAGCCGGCAGCGGTGGAGGATGTGGTGGTTGGCTGCGCATTTCCCGAGGCCGAACAGGGCCTGAACATGGCGCGCATCGCGGCGCTGCTGGCCGGACTTCCGGATACCGTGCCTGGCGTCACGGTCAATCGCTATTGCTCCTCGGGACTGAATGCCGTGCAGATCGCCGCCGACCGGATCCGGCTCGGCGAGGCGGATGTGGTGATCGCCGGCGGCGCCGAGTCGATGTCCCTGGTGCCCATGATGGGCAACAAGATCGCATTCAATCCCCAGGTGTTCGCCCGCGACGAGAACTACGCAATCGCCTACGGCATGGGCATCACGGCCGAGAGGGTCGCACGGCAGTGGCGGGTGTCGCGAGAGGATCAGGACGCCTTTGCATTGGAGTCGCACCGTCGAGCGCTCGCGGCGCGTGCCGCGGGCGGCTTTGCCGCCGAGATCGTTCCGATCGAGGTTACCGACCGCACCGCCGACTTGGCCGGCGGGGAAGTGCGCCGCAGCGTCAAGCGCCTGAGCGACGACGAGGGCCCACGCGCGGATACCTCGCTCGAGGCGCTCGGTAAACTCAAGCCGGTCTTCGATACCCAAGGGACCGTGACCGCCGGCAACAGCTCGCAGACCTCCGATGGCGCGGCCGCCGTGATCCTGGTGTCCGAAACGGCTTTGAAACGCTACAACCTGACGCCGCTCGCCCGATACGTGACTTTCGCGGTCAAGGGCGTTCCGCCGGCGATCATGGGGATCGGTCCGAAGGAGGCGGTGCCGGCGGCCCTGACGCGCGCCGGTCTCGCTCAGGATGCGCTGCTGTGGATAGAGTTGAACGAGGCCTTCGCTGCGCAGTCGGTGGCGGTGATCCGCGACCTCGGGTTGGATCCCGAGCGCGTCAATCCGCACGGCGGCGCAATCGCGCTCGGCCATCCGCTGGGGGCGACCGGGGCGATTCGCACCGCGACATTGGTGCACGGCATGCGCCACCGGCGCTTGAAGGGTTTCGGCATGGTGACGATGTGCATCGGCACCGGCATGGGAGCGGCGGGGATCTTCGAGGTGTTCTGAGCCTTACTCGGGCCGCAAGCCCGCCGCGACCGACAGCCGCGCCGTGCGGATCGGCCGGTCATCCCGGCGCCTGCAGCGGTAGTCGGGTGGTGAATTTCTGGGTGCGCAGCACGAAGCTGGTGTTCACCGCGCGCACCCCCGGCACCTGCAGCACATGGGCCGACAGGAACCGCTCGTAGGCCGCCATGCTCGCCGCCACGATGCGCAGCAGGTAGTCGTTGGTGCCGCTCATGGCGTGGCACTCGAGCACCTCGGGGCGCTCGCGCACCAGCCGGTCGAAGGCAGCCACGGTTTCGGCATGGTGGTTCTCGAGCGAGACCTGCGCGTACGCCTGGATGGGCAAACCGATCGCCGGGGCCGACAGCAGCGTCGCATACCCGGCGATGACGCCATCGCTCTCCAGACGCTTCAGCCGCCGCCAGCACGGTGCGGGCGAGAGGCCTACGCGCTTGGCGAGGTCCTGATTGGTGATGCGAGCCTCGAGCTGCAGCTCTTCCAGGATCCGGCAATCGAGACGGTCGAGAGGGCGTGTCACCGGGCTGCTCCAGTGGAGTCAAGAATGGCAATAATATTGCTACAAACGCGATAAATGGAGCAATGAAGGCAAGATAATTTCGCGAATAAGCGCATAAGCTGTGTTCCCGACAGGCTCATTCGTTCGCGTTCGGAGCGTTCATGGCGGTCTCGGCCTCTTCGACGGCGTTCTCGGGGTGCCCTCCGCGGATCGACACGCAACCCGACTGGCAGCGGGTGACGCGGCTGCTGCAGCAATCCCGGGCGCTCGATGACATCGAGGAGACGCGGCTACTGCCCTCGCGGCAGGTGCTGTATCAATTCTCGGCCCGCGGTCACGACCTGGCGCAGATCCTGCTCGGCTTGCGGCTGACCGACCCGTATGACGGTGTGAGTGTCTACTACCGGTCCCGTCCCCTGATGCTTGCCGTGGGCGTGGATTTGGAGGATGCCGCAGCCGGTCCCCTGGCGCGCTCGGGAGGCTTCAGCGACGGTCGCGACATTGGAGTGGTGTTCAACAAACCGGGGCGCGGCGCGGCCACCGTGCTGCCGGCCTGCGGCGGCGTTGGCGCGCAGTACACCCCGGCGGCCGGCTGGGCGCAAGCCATTGGGTACCATTACGGCACGCTCGGCGAGGCCGACTACGCGCACAGCATCGCCGTCGTGCACGGCGGTGACGCCTCGGTGGCCACCGCGGGCTTCTGGTCGGCGCTCACGCTGGCGACGACGCTGCGTCTGCCAATGCTCTTTTACGTCGAGGACAACGGCTACGGCATCTCGGTGAGCTCGCAGCTGCAGACACCGGGTGGCAACATTGCCGCCAACCTGCGCGCGTTCTCGGGCCTGTCGATCTACGAAGGTGACGGCGCCGATCCGTTCGAGGCAGCCGAGCGGATCGACACGGCGGTGCAGTCCGTGCGCGAGCAGCGCGCCCCGGTGTTGCTGCGCCTGACGGTGCCGCGGCTCTGCGGCCACTCGGGTCAGGATACCCAGGCGTACAAGTCCGCCGAGACGCTTGCGCGCGAGCGCAGCAGCGATCCGCTGCAGCGGCTGTATCGCCACCTGGTTCCCCAGCGGATGTCCGACAGCGCGTGGCGGCAGATCGAGCGTGAGGCGCTGAGCGCTGTTGAGCAAGCCCTCGAGCGCGCGCTCGAGCGCCCGCCCCCGGACCCGGGCAAGGTGACCCGCCACGTCTTCACCGAGCAGGACGGCGATGGGCGCCTGGAACTGCAGCAGCAGGGCGGATTGGCGCCGCTCGGCGTCGCATTCCCGCCGAGCGGCGCGCGGGCCGAGCCAGAGCCGAACCGCATCAACATGTTGACCGCGATACGGCGCACGCTCGATGTCGAGCTCGCGCTCAATCCGCGCATGGTGGTGTTCGGCGAGGACGTCGGCCCGAAGGGCGGGGTGCACGGCGCGACGCTTGGTCTGCAGGACAGGCATGGTGCAGCACGCGTGTTTGATACCAGCCTATCCGAGGAGGGCATCATCGGCCGCGCCGTGGGACTTGCGCTCGCCGGACTGCTGCCGGTGGCGGAGATCCAGTTCCGCAAGTACGCCGATCCGGCCGCCGAGCAGCTGAATGACTGCGGCACGATGCGCTGGCGCACCGCCAACCGATTCGCGGCGCCCATGGTCGTGCGCATGCCCGTGGGCTTTCTGAAGTGCGGCGATCCGTGGCACAGCCAGACCAACGAGGTCGCCTGGGTGCACGGAATCGGCTGGCGCGTGGCCGTGCCGTCGAACGCCGAGGATGCGGTTGGATTGTTGCGTGCGGCGCTGCGCGGCAATGAGCCGACACTGTTTCTCGAGCACCGCTCGCTGCTCGATGGCGCGGGGGCGCGCCGACCGTACCCCGGTGACGCCTACCTGCTGCCGTTCGGCCAGGCGCGGCGGGTGCGGGTGGGCTCGGAGCTGACCGTCGTCACCTGGGGCGCGATGCTCGAGCGCTGCGAGCTCGCCGCCGACGCCTCGGGTGTGCGGGTGGAGATTCTGGATCTGCGCACGCTAGCGCCGTGGGATCGCTCGGCGGTACTGGAGTCGGTGCGCAAGACGCGGCGCTGTCTGATCGTGCACGAGGATACCCTGAGCGCCGGGTTCGGCGCGGAAGTGGCCGCGACGCTGGCGCGTGCGGCGTTCTTCAGCCTGGATGCCCCGATCGAGCGGCTGACGATGCCCGACATTCCGAGCCCGCACAGCCCGGTGTTGCTGACGGCGGTGGTGCCGGGCGTCGAGTCCATCACGCGCGCCATCCGGGCACTGGCGAGCGTGTAGCCATGGCCGAGCCGTCAGTGGAGGTGCGAGCGCCGGCGCAGCAGGCGGAGGGCACCCGCTCGCAGGTGCTGCGCTGGCTGAAGGCGCTCGGGGAGCCGGTGAGCGAGCACGAGCCGCTCATCGAGTTGGAAACCGACAAGGTGACGGTGGAAATCGCCGCGCCGGCGTCGGGTGTGCTCAGCGAAATCCTCACGGCCGAGCGGGACGAGGTGGCGCCGGGGGCGCTGTTGGGCCGCATTGCGCCGAGCGACCGCGGGGCGCAGCCCGGGGGCGCGGCGGCGGCTCCGGCGGTCCCGAGAGTTGCCGCCGGGGCCGCTGCCGCAGCGGCCCCGAGCGCCGACCCGAACCGGCTGAGTCCGGCGGTGCGGCGGCTGCTCGCCGAGCGCGGCCTCACGCCGGCGCAGGTCCGCGGCACTGGTGCCGCCGGGCGGATCACGGTGGACGATGTGTTGGGTCAATCGGGCTCGCCGGCCGAGATACCGGCGGGGGGTGAGGTCGCTGCGCCGGCCGAGCCGCACTGCGGCGATGGTCCCGGCGTGCGGCGCGTGCCACACGGCGCGCTGCGCAGGCGCATCGCCGAGCGCATGGTCGCGAGCCTGCTGCACACCGCGCCGCACGTGACCACCGTGTTCGAAGTCGATCTCGCAGCGGTGCTGGAGCATCGCCAGCGCCAGCGCGAGGTCCTGGCGGGCCGCGGTATATCGCTGACCCTGACGGCGTATTTGGTGCGCGCGGCCGTACAGGCCATCATGGCGGTCCCGGAAGCCAACAGTCGCTGGACCGATGCAGCCGTGGAGCTGTACGAGAGCGTCAATTTCGGCATCGCAACGGCGGCGCCCGAGGGGCTGGTCGTGCCGGTGCTGCGCTCGGCCGAGGCGCTCGATCTGGAGCAGACCGCGCGCGGCATCGAGGAGTTGGTACGCCGGGCGCGCGAGGGCGGCCTGAGGCCGCAGGACGTGCGCGGCGGCACGTTCACACTTTCCAACCACGGCGTCAGCGGCAGCCTGTTCGCCACGCCGATCATCCTGCCGGCGCAACAGGCGGCGATCTTGGGCGTCGGGAAGCTGGAGAAGCGGGCCGTGGTCATGGACGTCCAGGGCGAGGATCGCATCGAGATCCGGCCGCGCTGCTATGTCACCCTGACCATCGACCATCGTGTCATGGACGGGGAGCGGGCGAACCGGTTCATGCAGGTCTTCACGCAGCGCCTGGCGCGTTGGACGGATTGAGGTCCCGCGCCTGCGGGCGGACCGGGGCCGGGTGCGGGCGTGGCGCTGAAGTCCAGGCACCCGCGGGGCGCCTCCTGGGGGACGAGCGCAGATCTACGTGCCGCGCCGCACCGATGTCAGCGGCGGGCTTGCCAGTGGTACGGGGCGCAACGGGGAGCCCAATACCGGGTAGTGGAGCGCGCGGCTAGCCGATCAGCCCGCCGAAACGGGCCCGCGCCTCGGGGCCGGCCGCCGGCAGCGGGCCGTGCAGCGTTGCGCCGTACGCGCTCAGGTGGCGCTCGGCGGCGGCGAACACCGCCGTATACACCCGGGTGCACACGGTGTACGCCTCGAGTCCGATCCAATTCTCCGGCAGCAGGGCCGGCGGCAGCAGCGGGTCACGCAGATGGATCTTGCGGTATTCGTGAATCAACAACGTGCGCACCACGAAGGCCGATTGCGGCGAGATCCTCGGCAGCTGCGGTGCGGCTGCGATCGCCGCAAAGGTGTCGCGGAACTTGCGGTAGCGGAGCGCGATCTGGTCGAGTTCCCATGCCAGGCGCACGCAGCGGCGGTCGGCCTGCGGGCTCTCGCCCCGGCTCTCGAACAGCCAGCCCGCTTCGGCCGAGCCGCGCATCGCAAGCCAGGCGCGCGCCTGCTCGCGGGTGAGCGCCGGATGCGCATAGAGACCCGGATTGATCTGCCCGAAGCCGCGCCAGCGCAGCGCCGCGCGCAGCCCGGTGCCGGCGGCGCGTCCGGGCTGCAGCGCGAGCAGCGTCCAGCGTCCGTCCCACTCGCGCGGGTTCGGGGCGTAGATGCGCGCGGTCGCCTCGGCGAAAACGGTGAGTCCGGTGTCGGTGAGACGGTATTCGCTGCGCCGCCCCGCGCGGATCGCAACCAGCCAATCGTCGGCCGCGAGCCGCGCCACCGCGGTGCGCACCAGGCGCTCGGCCAGCCCGAAGGGCTCGGCCAGCCGGATGAGGCTCCCGAGCGTGATGCGCCCGCCGCGTGGGGCGATCGCATCGCCGAAGATCGTCATCAGCAACGAGCCGCTGCGCAGCGGACGCTGCGAGCGGAAGCGGCGCCGAAGCGCCTCGATTGCCGGCTGCGCGTCGTGGGTCGAGTCCATCTGCGGGCGGATTAACGGTTGGAGCGAGCGCATTGTGCCACGAATCCGCTTGACACAGAAAAGAGACGGCCTATAGTTTTTTCGTATCACGTTACGTCCGGCATCGGCATGTACACGCAAGCATTGGATTCAGCAGACACCGCCGCGCCACAGGGCGATGCCGATGAGGGTGGGCGGCGGGAGAGATTTCAGGGGCGTATCGACCGCGACGAAAAGATCGAGCCGAAGGATTGGATGCCGCAGGAGTACCGGCAGACGCTGATCCGCCAGATCGCGCAGCACGCCCATTCGGAGATCGTCGGCATGCTGCCGGAGGGCAACTGGATCACCCGTGCGCCCTCACTGCGGCGCAAAGTGGTGCTGATCGCCAAGGTGCAGGACGAGGGCGGTCACGGGATGTATCTGTACAGCGCCGCCGAGACGCTCGGTGTCTCGCGTGGCGCGCTGATCGAGCAACTGCTTGCGGGGCGCGCCAAGTACTCGAGTATCTTCAATTATCCGACCCTCACCTGGGCGGACATCGGGGCGATCGGCTGGCTGGTCGACGGCGCGGCGATCATGAATCAGATTCCGCTGTGCCGATGCTCGTACGGGCCGTACGCGCGCGCCATGGTGCGCATCTGCAAGGAGGAGAGTTTCCATCAGCGTCAAGGCTATGAGCTGATGCTGACGCTCGCGCGCGGCAGCGCCGCGCAGCGCGCCATGGCGCAAGACGCACTGAACCGCTGGTGGTGGCCGTCGCTGATGATGTTCGGGCCGAGCGATGCGCACTCGGTGCATACGGCGCAATCGCTGCGCTGGAAGATCAAGCGGTTTAGCAACGACGAGCTGCGGCAGAAATTCATCGACGTGACGGTGCCGCAGGCCCAGTACCTGGGGCTGACCGTACCGGATCCCGAGCTGCGCTGGGACGAGCCGGCGCAGCACTACCGCGCCGGTCCCATCGCTTGGAGCGAGTTTCATGCGGTGCTCAAGGGCGACGGGCCCTGTAACCGCGAGCGGCTGGCCGCGCGGCGCGCGGCGCACGAGGCCGGCCGCTGGGTGCGCGAAGCGGCGGCGGCGTATGCCGACAAGCACGGCGCGGACGCGGTGGCCGCGCCGAGCGGCTGAGGAGGGCGGATCGTGAACGAAGACTGGGTATTGTACGAGGTGTTCCTCCGTTCGCGCTCTGGGTTGGAGCACAAACACGTCGGCAGCCTGCATGCCGCCGATGCGCGCATGGCGATCGAACATGCGCGCGACACCTACACCCGCCGCCAGGAGGGGGTGAGCATCTGGGTCGTGCGCTCGAGCGAGATCGTCGCCGCCGATCCGGAGGAGGCCGAGGCGCTGTTCGAGCCGGCGCGCGACAAGATCTATCGACATCCGACGTTCTACACGATCCCGGACGAGGTGAAGAATTTATGAGCTCGGCGATCGCCGCCGAATACCCCGCGGCCACTGCCGAGGAGCGCTGCGAGTACACGCTGCGCCTCGCTGACACCAGCCTGGTCGCCGGCCAGCGCCTCGCGGAGTGGCTGGGGCACGGGCCGGCGCTCGAGGAGGATCTGGCGCTCGGCAACATCGCGCTCGACCTGATCGGCCAGGCGCGGCTGCTGCTGGCGCTTGCCGGCCGGGTCGAGGGCCGCGGCCGCGACGAGGACGCGCTCGCCTTCTGGCGCGATGCCGCGCAATTCCGCAACGTCTCGCTGGCGGAGCAGCCGAACGGGGATTTCGGCCGCACCATCGTGCGTCAGTGCCTGCTCGATGCGTGGCAACTCGAGACGTACGAGAGCCTCGCCGGCTCGACCGACGTCGAGCTTGCCGGTATCGCCGCGAAGGCCGCCAAGGAATGCCGATATCACTGGCGCTACAGCGCGGGGTGGCTGGTGCGCCTCGGCGATGGGACCGAGGAAAGTCACCGGCGCGTGAGCGAGGCGATGCAGGATCTTTGGCGCTTCACCGATGAGCTGCTTGCGCCCGATGCGCTCGATGCGCGCATGGCCGAGTGCGGCATCGCGCCGCCGGCGGCGGCGATCCGCGAGCGCTGGGAACAGCGCGTAGCCGGCGCGCTGCAGGCGGCGAAGCTGCCATGGCCGGCGCATCAGCACTATCCCTGGCACGGCAAGCGTGGGGTGCACACCGAGGCGCTGGGTCATCTGCTCGCGACGCTGCAACAGCTGCCGCGGGCCTATCCGGGAGTGTCGTGGTGAGCGCGCCGGCGGCCGATGCCGCCGTGACCCGCGAGCGGCGCATCTGGCTCACGCTCGAGTCGGTGACGGACCCGGAGATTCCAGTAGTCAATGTCGTGGAACTCGGCATCGTGCGGCACGTGCGCACGGGCGAGGACGGACGCATTCACGTGGGACTCACTCCGACTTACTCGGGATGTCCGGCCACGGAAGTCATCGAACAGGCTGTGCGCGCCGCGTTGGATGAGGCGGGCCTGGATGACGTGGCGCTGGAGACGGTGCTGCGGCCAGCCTGGTCGAGCGAGTGGCTGAGCGAGTCGGGGCGGCGCAAGCTCGAGGCTTTCGGCGTCGCGATCGAGTCCCGACCGGGCGTGGCGCCCGCCTGTCCACGCTGCGCCAGCCGCAACGTCGAGCGTGTCGGGGAGTTCGGCTCCACACCCTGTAAGGCGCACTACCGCTGTCGGGCGTGCCTCGAGCCGTTCGATACGTTCAAGTGTCTTTGAGATGCTGAGATTCAACAGGCTGTGCGTCGTCGCGGTGTGCCCCGAAGCCGAGGATGCCGTCGCTGTGGCGCTCGAGGTGCCCGCGCAGCTGCGCGGCGAATATCGCGGCGCACCTGGCCAGCATATCGTGGTGCGCGCGATGGACGCGCAAGGCGAGCTGCGCCGCACCTATTCGCTCACCAACGCGCCGGGGTCCGAGTCGCTGCACATCCTCGTGCGTAAGCAGCCGCAGGGGCGCATGTCGCAATGGCTGGCGGGGCTGGCGCGCGGAACACAGATCGAGGTGCTGGCGCCGAACGGCAGCTTCACGCCGCTCGCCGATTCGCTCGATCGCGGCCTGCGGGTCGCATTCGCCGCCGGCAGCGGTATCACGCCGGTGCTATCGGTGACGCGCGCCGTGTTGGCCGCCGGCGGCGCCATGATGGTCTTCTACGGCAACCGCGGTGCGGCCCGGGCCATGGGGCTCGAGACGCTGCAGGGCCTGAAAGACCGCTATCCTCAGCGGCTGTCGCTGCATTTCATCATGAGCCGCGAGCCGCAGGAGGTCGCGCTCTACAACGGTCGGCTCGACGGCGCGAAGGTCCGCGAGCTGGCCGGCGCGTTCTTCGAGCCGCGGCGGATCATCGAGGCGTTCGTCTGCGGTCCCGGCGACATGGGTGAACAGTCGAGGGCGACGCTGCAGGCACTGGGCATGCCGGCCGAGCGCATTCACGTGGAGCACTTTGCGGTGGCGAGCGAGCCGGCGGTCGAGGCCGGGCCGCTGGCGACCGACGCGGCGCCTGCGGCGGGCATGGCCGAGGTCGGTGTGACGCTCGACGGCCGCCGCCGCTCGTTTCTGATGGCGCTCGATGCGGATACGGTGCTCGAGGCTGCGGAGCGGGCCGGCATCGAGCTGCCCTTTTCCTGCCGCTCCGGCGTGTGCTCGACATGCCGTACCAAGGTTGTGCACGGCAAGGTCCGCATGGAGCAGAACTACGCGCTCGAGGCGTGGGAGCTCGAGCAGGGCTACGTACTCGCCTGCCAATCGAGATGCCTGACGCCGCAGCTCGAGCTCGATTACGACGCGCAGTGAGTCTGCCGTCAGGGTGAGGGCCCTCATGAGCTACCAGACCATCGAATACGCGGTTGTTGCGGGCATTGCCCGCCTCACACTGAACCGGCCGGAGCGCCTCAACAGCCTCAATACGCGCATGCATCAGGAGGTGCGCCACGCGCTCGGCGCGCTCGCGGTCGACACCGAGGCGCGGGTGTTGATCCTCACCGGCGCCGGCCGCGCCTTCTGCGCCGGACAGGATCTCGGTGATCGGACCGTGGCGCCGGGAGAGGCGCCGGCGGACCTGGGCGAGTCGCTCGACCGCCACTACAAACCGCTGATCCTGACACTGCGGCGGCTGCCGTTGCCGGTCATCGCGGCGGTGAACGGCGTGGCGGCGGGCGCGGGCGCGAATATCGCGCTTGCCTGCGATCTGGTGCTGGCGGCCCGCTCGGCGAGTTTCCTGCAGGCGTTCGCGCGGATCGGCCTGGTGCCCGATTCCGGCGGCACCTGGTTCCTGCCGCGGCTCGTCGGGTCGGCGCGGGCGATGGGACTGGCGTTGCTCGGTGAGCAGCTGCCGGCCACGCAGGCGGCGCAGTGGGGCCTGATCTGGCGCTGCGTCGAGGACGAGGAGCTTGGGCCGGAGGTCGATTCGCTCGCCGAGCGGCTCGCCGCCGCTCCGACCCGCGCGCTGGCGCGCGCCAAGCAATTGATCGGCGAGAGCGGCGGCCGCACGCTCGAGCAACAGCTCGATGCGGAGCGGGATGCGCAGCGCGAGCTCGGCTACAGCGCCGATTATGCTGAAGGGGTCGGCGCGTTCACCGCCAAGCGCGAGCCGCGATTCACCGGCCGATGACACATTTGGGGGCAGCCGATGCAATTGAGCAGTTACATTGCGGGCAATTGGGTGAGCGGCGCGGGCAGCGGTGCGGTGCTGCGCGATGCGACCACCGCAGAGCCGATCGCCAGCGCTTCGAGCGAAGGTCTCGACTTCGCCGCCGTGCTCGAGCATGCCCGCGCCGTCGGCGGTGTCAATTTGCGCCGCCTGAGCTTCCACGAGCGCGCTGCGCGCTTGAAGGCGCTCGCCCGATTCCTGAGCGAGCGCAAGGAGGAGCTGTACCGGCTCTCCTACGCCACTGGAGCAACGAAGTCCGATTCCTGGATCGACATCGACGGCGGCATCGGCACCCTGTTTGTCTACGCGAGCAAGGGCATGAAGGAGCTGCCCGACGGGCATGTGTACGTCGATGGCCCGGCCGAAGCGCTCGCCAAGAGCGGGGGCTTCCTCGGCCAGCACATCTGCGTGCCGCTCGAGGGCGCGGCGATACACATCAATGCGTTCAACTTTCCGGTGTGGGGCATGCTGGAGAAGCTCGCACCGGCGCTGCTGGCCGGGATGCCGGCCGTCATCAAGCCCGCCACGGCCACCGCCTACCTTACCCAGCTCGCCTTTCGGCTGATCATCGAATCGGGTCAGCTGCCCGAGGGCGCGGCGCAGTTGATTTGCGGAGGCGTTGGCGACTTGTTGGAGCATCTGACCTGCCAGGACATGATTGCCTTCACCGGCTCGGCGTCCACGGCGCGCAAGCTACGTACGTGTCCGCGGGTGCTCGAGCGGTCGGTACGCTTCACGGCCGAGACCGATTCGCTCAACTCGTGCATCCTCGGGCCCGATGCGGCCCCGGGCAGCCCCGAGTTCGATCTGTTCGTGCAGGAAGTGGTGCGGGAAATGACTGTCAAAGCGGGCCAGAAGTGCACCGCCATCCGCAAGGCGATTGTGCCGGCGTCCCGCGGCGCGGCGGTCGTCGAGGCGCTGCGTGCCGCACTGGAGAAAGTGGTCATCGGGGACCCGCGTCTGGAATCGGTCGGGATGGGACCGGTCGCCTCGCTCGCTCAGCGCCGCGAGGTGCTCGAGCAGCTGGCGCGCCTGAGGCGCGAGGCGCAGGTCGTGTGCGGCGGGAGCGCAGCGCCGGCGCTGGTCGGCGCGGACGCCGAGCGCGGCGCGTTCGTTGCGCCGACACTCTTGCACTGCCCGGATGGCGCGCGCGGGCGGGCGGTGCACGAGGTCGAGGCATTCGGCCCCGTCAGCACGGTGGTGGCGTACGACAGCGTGGAAGCGGCCATCGATCTGGCGCGCCGCGGTGCCGGCAGCCTGGTCGGTTCGGTGTTCACTGCGGACGACACGATTGCGGCGCGGTTGGTGTTGGGCCTGGCGCCGTTTCATGGCCGGGTGCTGGTGGTCAACCGCCACTGTGCCAAGGAGTCGACCGGGCACGGCTCGCCGTTGCCGCATCTGGTACACGGCGGGCCTGGACGTGCCGGTGGCGGTGAGGAGATGGGCGGAATTCGCGGAGTGCTGCACTACATGCAGCGCACGGCGGTGCAGGGGACGCCCGACGTGCTGACCGCCGTCACGGAGCGCTGGGTCCGAGGAGCCAGGGAACTCGAGCCGGACCAGCATCCGTTCCGTAAGCCGTTCGGCGCCCTACGGATCGGGGATACCTTCCGTTCCGGCGAGCGGCAGGTGACGCTGCAGGACATCGAGCGTTTCGCGGCCGTCTCGGGTGATTACTTCTACGCACACATGGACGAGGCGGCGGCCCGGCGCAATCCAATCTTCGGCGGCCGGGTCGCGCATGGTTATTTTCTGATCTCGGCGGCGGCGGGGCTGTTCGTCGATCCGCCGCTGGGGCCGGTGCTCGCCAACTACGGCATCGACGGCCTGCACTTCACGCAGCCGGTCAAGGCCGGTGACCGGATCAAGGTCCGTCTGACGTGCAAGGAGAAGTCGCTGCGCCTCGGACAGGGCTACGGCGAAGTGCGCTGGGATACGCAGATCACCAATCAGGACGGCGCGACGGTTGCGCAGTACGACGTACTGACGCTGGTCAGCGAGCGGGCGGTTCCCGGCGCGTAAGGTCGCTTGGTTCGATCATTGCATCCGCGCCACCTGCCTTGCGCGCATCTTTCCTGACGGCGCGATGGCTGGTGCCAACGCAACCTTGAGCTGCTGCGCGGACACCTTGAGTTAGCCGCTTCCGGCCGCATCATCTACCCATGCGGGAAGCCGGCGCTGATGTCGGCCTCCGTAGCAGTGGGTGCTTGGCGTCTGGGCGGCCATTTGCCGCGTCGGAGAGTTGTGCATGAGCAGCGAGCGACGATACGGCTGGATGTGGGACGAGGCTTGCGATCTCGCTGACGCGGGCGAGCCGGTACAGCGGCGCTTCCTGCGCTATGTGGGGTCGGGGGCCGATGCCGCGGCCTGGGCGCCGCCAGTGGACATTCAGGAGACCTGCGAAGGGGTGGTGGTGGTGTTTGCGTTGCCGGGGGTCGCGCCGGAGGACATCGAGCTGCGGCTCGAGCCCGCCGCGCTCACCGTCAGTGCTGCGCGCCAGTTGAAGCTTGCGCACCCGGACGCGGTGATCCGCCGCCTGGAGATTCCGCATGGACGCTTCATCCGCCGCATTGCTCTCTCGGGCGTGCCGCTGGTTCTCTCGGCCACCCGGTATGAGCACGGCTGCCTCGAGGTCTACTTGGTGCGGGCGAAGGAGAGTCAGCTATGACGGACCCGGCGAAAACTTCCACCGCACCTCAGATCGAGCTGCCGCCCTTGCCGGCCGACGCGGTGCCCATCGTGGCGATGCGCAACGTGGTGCTGTTTCCCGGCAT
Source organism: Gammaproteobacteria bacterium (assembly GCA_027366635.1). Lineage (GTDB taxonomy): Bacteria > Pseudomonadota > Gammaproteobacteria > Steroidobacterales > Steroidobacteraceae > 13-2-20CM-66-19. The sequence continues at coordinate 19,743 of DAHXNE010000056.1, forward strand.
CGTACTGCCGGTGACGCTCGGGCGGGAGGAAAGCATCGCCGCCGCGCAGGAGGCCGTGCGCACCGGGCGCAAGGTGGGCCTGGTGCTGCAGCGGGATCCGGCGGTCGAGCAGCCTGTTGCGAGCGATTTGCACGGCGTGGGCGTGCTCGCCACGGTCGTGCGCTACATCACCGGCAACGATGGCGCCCATCATCTGGTCTGTCAGGGCGAAAGCCGATTCAGGCTATTGGAAGTGGTGCGCGACAAGCCATTCATCGCCGCGCGCGTCGAGCCGATCGTCGAGCCGACGGTCGCGGGCGCGGAAATCGAGGCGCGCAGGGACTTCTTGAAAGAGCGGGCCGTCGAGGCTTTGTCGCTGCTGCCGCAGGTGCCCGCGGAGCTGGCGCGAACGGTCCAGGGCATCGAGTCCGCCGGACAGCTCGCCGATCTCATCGTCAGCTTCATGGAAGTCAAGTCGGAGGAAAAGCAGGACGTACTCGAGACCGTCGAGTTGCGGGAACGGCTGGACAAGGTGGTGACGATGCTGGCCCATCGTCTGGAGGTCCTGAAGGTCACCCGCGAGATCACCGAGCAGACCCAGGCGGCCCTCGGCGAGCGCCAGCGCGAGGCGGTGCTGCGTGAGCAGCTGCACCAGCTGCAGAAGGAGCTGGGCGAAGGCGAGGGCGAGGGGAGCGAGCTCGCCGAGCTCGACAAGGCGATCACCCAGGCGCGCATGCCCCCCGAGGTCGAGGAGCAGGCGCGCAAGGAGCTCAACCGGCTGCGCCGCATGAGCGAGGCGAGTCCCGAGCACGGCATGGTGCGCACCTACCTCGACTGGCTGGTCTCACTCCCGTGGAGCATCGCGGACGCCGAGGACATCGATATCGAGCGCGCGCGCCGGGTGCTCGAGGAGGACCACTATGGCTTGGAGAAGATCAAGCGGCGGATCCTGGAGTACTTGGCCGTGCGCAAGCTCAATCCGCAAGGCCGCAGTCCGATCCTGTGCTTCGTCGGGCCGCCGGGTGTGGGCAAGACGTCGCTTGGGCAGAGCGTGGCGCGCGCGCTAGGCGTGAAGTTCGTGCGTGCCAGTCTTGGCGGCGTGCATGACGAGGCGGAAATTCGCGGTCACCGGCGCACCTACATCGGTGCGTTACCGGGCAACATCATCCAGGGCCTGCGCAAGGCCGGTACGCGCAATCCGGTATTCATGCTCGATGAGATCGACAAGCTCGGGGCGAGCTTTCAGGGCGACCCGTCGGCGGCGCTTCTGGAGGTGCTCGATCCGGAGCAGAACTCGACTTTTCGCGACAATTACCTGGGGCTGCCCTTCGACCTGCGCAATGTGCTGTTCATCGCCACCGCGAACGTCCTCGAGACGATCCCTGGGCCGTTGCGCGATCGCATGGAGATCATTCAACTGACCGGCTACACCGATGAGGAGAAGCTGCAGATCGCGCGGCGCTACCTGGTGGGGCGGCAGCTGCAGGCGAATGGACTCTCGGCCGCGCAGGCGGAGATTTCCGATGCCGCGTTGTTGCGGATCATTCACGAGTACACGCGCGAGTCGGGATGCCGGAGTCTCGAGCGGGAGATCGGGGCTCTGCTGCGCAACGGGGCCATGCGCATCGCCGAAGGCAAGGAGAGCGCCGTGTCCTTTGGGCCGCAGGATGTGTCGGAGGTCCTCGGTCCGGCCCGCTTCGAGAACGAGGTCGCGCAACGTACCTCGGTGCCGGGCGTGGCGACGGGGCTGGCCTGGACCCCGGTTGGGGGCGACATTCTGTTCATCGAGGCGGCGCGCCTGCCCGGCGCCGGTAAGCTGATCCTGACCGGCCAGCTCGGCGATGTCATGAAGGAGTCGGCGCAGGCGGCGCTCAGTCTCGTCAAGGCACAGGCCGAGGAACTCGCCATCGACCCGAAGATCTTCGACCAGAGCGACATCCATGTGCACGTACCGGCCGGGGCGATCCCCAAGGACGGGCCGAGCGCTGGCGTTGCCATGTACGTTGCGCTGGCCTCGCTGCTGAAGCGCCAGTCGGTGCGCCCCGATGTCGCCATGACCGGTGAAATCAGCCTGCGGGGCCTCGTGTTGCCCGTTGGCGGCATCAAGGAGAAGACGATTGCGGCCGCGCGCGCCGGCATTCGCAAGGTGATCCTGCCGGCGCGCAATCGGCGTGATCTGGAGGACATCCCGGCCAGCGTGCGCGCCACGCTGCAGTTCGTGTGGGTCGAGAAGGTCTCGGAAGCGCTCGAGGCGGCGCTCGGTGCGCCCACCGGCGCGCGCGAGTCCCCGGGCCGAGGCCCGGGGAGCGCGGCGCGCTCGGCGGCCTGAGCGATCGACCCCGGCTAGCGGTTGCGCGGACCGGCCGCTGCCGGGGGATTGCGCATGCCCTACGGCGCCGACGCCCGTGCGCTGGCGCCATGCGCCAGTCGGGCGGCGATCTCAGCCACGTGCCGGCCCTGGAAGCGTGCTCCGGCCAGCTCGTTCTCGCTCGGCTGCCGCGAGCCGTCGCCGCTGGCGAGGGTCGTCGCGCCGTACGGACTGCCACCGCTGATCTCGTCCATGCGCGTCAGCCCGGCAAAGGCGTACGGTAGGCCCACGATGATCATTCCCTGATGCAGCAGGGTGTTGTGGAAGCTCGTGATCGTGGTCTCCTGGCCGCCGTGCTGGGTGCCCGTCGAGACGAACACACTGCCCACCTTGCCGACCAGGGCGCCCTTGGCCCAAAGGCCGCCGGTCTGATCGAGGAAATTGCGCATTTGCGCGGCCATATTGCCGAAGCGCGTCGGGGTGCCGAAGATGATGGCGTCGTAGTCGGCCAGCTCATCGACAGCGGCAACGGGCGCTTTTTGCTGGGTCTTGATGCCCGCCTTGCGCGCGGTCTCCTCGGGCAGCAGCTCCGGTACGCGCTTGACGCTCACCACGGTGCCGTGCACCGCCGCCGCACCTTCGGCGACAGCTTCAGCCATACGTTCCACGTGACCGTACGACGAGTAATACAAAACAAGAACTTTGGCCATGCTTCCCGCCTCCTGAGGTGACTGGAGGGCAAAGTATACGGCCTGGAAGGCGCGCGGTCGTGGCTTTGGTAGACTCGCGCGACCATGGAACCGAAGCGCAAACCGGAGGAGTCGCGGCGGCGCAAGAGCGCCGAGCACAGCTTCGCGCTGAAGATCACCACCATCTCGTGGGGCGATCTATTGGACGCGTTGGTGCCCGTCCTGCTCGTCAGCGCCATCGCGATCTGGTTGACGGTGCATTTCACGCAGCCGCAGACGCCGCGAACCCTGACGATGAGTGGCGGACCGCCGGGCAGCATCTTCGAGATCGACGCCGAGCGCTTCAAGTCGATTCTCGCCCGCAGCGGCATCACGCTGCACGTGTTGCCCTCGCAGGGCTCGGCGGAGAATCTGCAGCGGCTGCAGACCAAGCACTCCGGCGTGGATCTCGCGCTTGTGCAGGCGACCACCAGTCTTGCCGGCAAGACTGCCGGGTCCGGGGCGCGGCGCACGCGCGAGCGCGCCCACCGCCTCGTCTCCCTCGGCAGCATGTTTTATCAGCCGCTCACCATCTTCTACCGTGGTCGGCGGCTGCAGCGCCTCGCGCAGCTGCGCGGCGAGAGCATCGCCATCGGCAAGCCCGGCAGCGGCACGCGCGCCTTGGCACTGGCGCTGCTGAAAGCCAACGGCATCGTTCCGGGCGGACCGACCCGGCTGCTGGGGCTGGAAGGGACTGCCGCGCGTGATGCGCTGTTGGCCGGGCGGGTCAATGCGATCTTTCTGACCGCTGATTCGACTCCGCTGCCGGTCATCATCAAGATGCTGCGCACGGCCGGCATCCGGCTGTTCGCCTTTACCCAAGCCAACGCCTACGTGCGGCGCTTCCCGTTCCTGCACAAGGTGAGTATTCCGACCGGCACCTTCGATCTGGCGCGCAACCTGCCGCGCCGACGCATCACGCTGCTTGCTCCGGCGGTCGAGCTCATTGCCCGCGAGGATCTGCGTCCGGCCCTGTGCGATCTGCTGATCCAGACCGCGCAGAGGATCTACGGCCGGGCTACGGTGCTGCACGCGGCCGGTGAGTTTCCCAACACCGCCACGTTTCGCTATCGCCTGGATCGGCAGGCGGCGCGCTATTACAAAACCGGCAACAGGAGCTTCCTGTACCGATATCTGCCGTTCTGGCTCGCGAGTCTGCTCAGCCGTATCGCGGTGGTGATGGTGCCGATCATTGTGGTGCTCATCCCTGGACTGGCCTATCTGCCGCAGCTGTACAGTTGGCGAGTCAAGAGCCGCATCCACCGCCGCTACGCGGAACTGATGGCCCTGGAGCGCGAATCGCTCACGCCGCTGACGCCGGAGCGGCGGCTGGTGCTGCTCGACCGCCTGCATGCCATCGAGCGATCGGTGATCCTGCGGCGGATGCCGGGCTCGCACGCCGAGCAGCTCTACCAGCTGCGCGAGCGGATCGAGTTCGTGCGCGGCAATCTGTCTCGTGCCGCGCCCGGTTGAGCCGTCGGTCGCTCAGTGCGTAGCGTGCTCGGTTGGTCGTGCGGGCCGCCAAGTCCCGCTTCGGCCCCAGTCATGGCGTGGATGCGGCAACGAATACGAGGCAGCGGAACCGCGCGCCGCGCAGCGCGGCGGTGCGCCCTTCAGCTCTGCATCACCGAGCGCACATCGATCGGTTCCACGTGGCTCGCCAGCCGCGCGTGCGCCGCAAGGCCCTTCTGTTCGAGCCACTCTCCGTTGAACAGTCGCGACTGATACTTCGCCCCGCCGTCGCACAGGATGGTCACCACCGTGTGGCCGGGTCCGAGCTCGCGCGCCACGCGGGCCGCCGCCGCGACGTTGAGTCCGCTGGTGCTGCCGAGGAACAGGCCCTCTTCGCGCAGCAGCTGGTAGACGTGGCTGACCGTTTCGGCGTCTTCGATGTGCACCGCCGCATCGATGGGCGCGTCCTGCATGTTGGCCGTCACGCGACCGATGCCGATGCCCTCGGTGATCGAGCCGGAGCCGGTTGCCTTGAGCGTGCCGCTGCGCACGTATTCATACAGGCTGCTGCCGGGCGGATCGGCAAGCACGCACCGCACGGCTCGGCGCTTGGACTTCAGAAAATGGCTCACGCCGGCGAAGGTGCCGCCGGTACCGGCGGCACAGGTGAAGGCGTCCAGCCGCCCGCCAGTCTGCTCCCAGAGTTCCGGCCCGGTGGTGTCGATGTGTGCCTGGCGGTTGACCGTGTTGTCGAACTGGTTGGCCCAGATCGCATCGGGTAGATGCGCCGCGAGGCGCTGCGCGACCTTCTGGTATTGGTTGGGATTGCTGTACGGCACCGCCGGCACCTTGTGCACCTCGGCGCCGAGGGTCTCGAGCAGCCGGTATTTCTCCGATGACTGGTTGTCCGGCATCACGATGACGCAGCGGTAGCCCCGGGCATTGCACACGTGCGCCAAGCCGATCCCGGTGTTGCCCGCGGTGCCCTCGACGACCGTGCCGTTCGGGGCAAGCGCGCCGCTGCGCTCGGCGGCGAGCACGATGGCGCGGGCGGCGCGATCCTTGACCGAGCCGCCGGGGTTGAGGAACTCGGCCTTGCCGAGCACTTCGCAGCCGGTGGCTTCGCTGAGGCGCCTGAGGCGGATCAGCGGTGTGTGGCCAACGGTTGCGACAAACCCATCGTCAATGCTCACTGGCGTCCTCCGCGGCTACGCGTGTATCCACAAAATCCCGCTCGAAGTCCGCCGGTCCGTCGAGCGGGCGTGTCTCGGCGTCGAGCGCGGCGACCTCGCCGACCACCAGGAGGGCCGGCGGCGCCACGCATGCCTCGCGGCCCAGGGCGGCGATGCTCGCGAGCGTGCCACGCACGACCCGCTGTCCGGGCAGCGAGGCCCGCTCGACCAGCGCGGCCGGGAGCGCCGGGGGTGCTCCAGCGGCTTCGAGCCGTGCGCAGATACCCTCCAGATGCGCCACACCCATGTAGAAGACCACTGTCTGGTGGGGCCGCGCAAGAGCTGTCCAGTCGAGCGTATCCTCATCGAGCGCGTGGCCGGTGACGAACGTCAGGCTCTGGGCGAGGGCGCGGTGGGTGAGAGGTATGGCGCCGGCGGCCGCGGCGGCGAGCGCAGCGGTGATGCCGGGCACGATGGTGTAAGGGATACCGTGGCGCGCCAGCGCCTGCACCTCCTCGCCGCCGCGCCCGAAGACGAACGGGTCACCGCCCTTCAGGCGCGCAACGCGCTGTCCGCAGGACGCCAGAATGACCATCAGCTCTTCAATCCGCGCCTGATCGGTGTGCGGCTCGCACGTTCCGGAGTTGGAGCCCTTGCCGACGAACACCCGGCGGGCGTCGCGGCGCGCACGCTCCAGCACCGCCTCGGGAACCAGGCGGGCATACAGGATGACGTCGGCCTGCTGCAGCAGCTGCAGCGCCCGCAGGGTCAGCAGGTCCGGATCGCCGGGGCCGGCGCCGATGAGGTAGACCTCCCCGAGACTGCGCGCACCGGTGAGATGCGAGGCGGTCAGCCGCGCCGCGTGCAGCTCGCGCTCGAAGTCGCCGCTGGCGCCGTGCGCATCGCCCCGCAGGATGCGCGTGCCCACGGTGCCGCGCACGATGCGCTCCCAGAAAATCGCTCGGGCGCCTGCTGCGAGTGTGCGCTGTACGCGCTTGCGCCGCTCGCCGATGAAATGGGCGAGGGACCCGAGCCTTCCGGGCAGCAGCGCCTCGATCTGCTCGCGTACCCAGCGGGCCAGCACCGGTGCCTGTCCCCCCGAGCCCACCGCCACGATCAACGGTGCGCGGTCGACGATCGCAGGGAAATAGAACGAGGAGAGCTCGGCATCATCGACGACATTCACGGGCAGGGCGCGCGCGGCGGCCGCTGCCGAAACCGCCGCGTTGACCTCTGTGCGGTCCGTCGCCGCGATGACCAGCCGCATCCCGTCGAGGTGCGGCGGCGCGAAGGGCTCGGCCCGGTACTTGATGGCACCGGTGGCGGCTCGCGCGGCGAGCGTCTTGCACAGCCGTGGCGCGATCACAGTGACGTCGGCGCCCACTCGCAGCAGCAGCTCGATCTTGCGTTCGGCAACGTGCCCGCCGCCGACCACCGCGACCGGTATGGCGCGCAGCTGCAGGAAGATGGGCAGATGGTCCAAGCCGCTGGCCGCGGTGCTCAGGCCTGGGCCGCCGCCGGGCGAACTCTGGGGTGTAGGCCGCATTCACGGGACTCGGGTTGTTCCCACCACCAGCGGCCGGCACGCCGGCTCTCGCCGGGCTGGATGGCGCGCGTGCACGGCGAGCAGCCGATGCTGGGGAACTGTCGGTCGTGCAGCACATTGTACGGGAGCTTGTGGGCGCGGATGTACTGCCAGACCTCCGCCTCGGTCCACTCGAGCAGCGGGCTCACCTTGTACAAACCGTGCTCACCGTCCCATTCGAGCGGCTGGGCATGCGCGCGCGTGGTCGATTGCTCGTGCCGCACGCCGGTCACCCAGGCGTTGTAACCGGAAACGGCGCGGCTGAAGGGCTCCACCTTGCGTACCCGGCAGCATTCTAGACGGGCGTCCAGGCTGTGATAGAAGCCATTGACCCCCTGCGCGGCGGCGAGCCGTTCGAGTGCGGCGGCATCGGGGTACACCATTCGCAGCGTGCGCCGGTAGCGCCACTGCAGCTTTTCCACCAGGTCGTAGGTTTCTTGATGCAGACGCCCGGTGTCGATGCTGAACATGTCGATTGCGGGCAAGTGTGTCCAGATGATGTCGGTGAGCACCATGGCCTCGGCGCCCAGGCTGTTGGCATACACCAGTCTCGGGTGGGTGCGCAGCGCGGCGGCGAGCCGCTCCCGCGCGATTTGCGCCTTGTGCTCGATCGGGTTGAACAGCTCAGCCATGATGGGCAGGACTATAGCCAGGGGGGCGGGGGCACAGAACGAATGATTGCTTCTGAGGCACTACGGAGCGGTTATGGATGCACTCGGGCCATTGCGCTACGCTTCACCACCATGAAACTGCATCAGCTGCGCTATCTGGCCGCGATTGCCCAAAGTGGCCTGAACATAACGGCCGCGGCCCAGAAGTTGCACACGTCCCAGCCGGGGGTGAGTAAGCAGATCAAGCTGCTGGAGGACGAGCTGGGGTTTCAGATCTTCCAGCGCGAGGGCCGCACGCTTACCCGGATCACACCGGCCGGTCAGGAAGTCATCGACCGGGCCCTGGAAGTGCTGCAGCAGGTGCAGAGCATCCGGGCACTGTCCACGGAGCTGCGTGACGAGGGGCGGGGGAGCTTGTCGATCGGCACGACGCATACTCAGGCGCGCTATGTGCTGCCGGCGGTGATCCAGGCGTTTCGGGCGCGTTACCCGAACGTGCGCTTGAATCTGCACCAGGGTACTTCGGAGCAGATCGCCGAGATGGTGGCGCAGGACCGTATCGATTGCGTCATCGCAACCGGCTCTGAGCAGCGCTTCGCCGCGTTGACGCTGCTGCCCTGTTACCGTTGGAGCCGGGTGGTGATCGTGCCGCGCACGCACGCGCTGGCGCGTCTGGAGCGATTGACCTTCCGGGCGCTCGCCGCGCACCCGCTCATCACCTACACGTTCAGCTTCAGCGGACCGTCCTCGCTGGACGAGGCGTTCTCCCGGGCAGGCTATACGCCCAACGTCGCGATCACCGCCCAGGATGCTGACGTGATCGTCACCTACGTGCGACTAGGCCTGGGGGTCGGTATCGTCGCGCCGATGGCGGTCGCCGAGGGGGCCGAGGATCTCGCGGTGCTCGATGCCTCGTACCTGCTGCCGGTGCACACGACCTGGCTCGGGTTCCGACGCGGCACGCTGCTGCGCCGCTACATGTATGAGTTTGCGCAACTGCTCGCCCCGCATCTGGATCGGCGGTTGGTCGAGCGGGCGCATCGGGCCGGCAGTCCGGCCGAAACCGCGGCGTTGTTCGCGGACCTGTCGCTGCCGCAGCGTTGAACGGCCCACCGCGGAGAATGCCCTGAGCGCCGAACGTCTGTCCGTGCTCGATCGGCGCCGAGCCGGGGTGCTGGCGCATCTGAGCGCGCTGCAGTGGCCGCTCGGACGCGGCGGGCGAGCCTTCATCGATTGGCTGGCCGCCGCGGGGTTTACCGTCTGGCAGTTCCTGCCGGTCGGTCCGACCGGCGCGGACCGCTCGCCGTATTTCGCGCGCTCGGATTTTGCCGGCGCGCCCGCGCTGCTCGATCCGGCCGAATCGCCAGGCGATGCGGCTGACCGGGCCGAATTCCGCGCGGCGACGGCGCATTGGCTCGAGGACTATGCGATGTTCGAGGCGGCGAGCGAGGCGCTCTGCGGCGCGCCGTGGTGGAGCTGGCCGGAGCCGCTGCGCCAGCGCGAGCCGGCGGCGCTGCGGCGGCTGCGGCACGAGCGCGCCACGCGGATCGAGCAGGTGTGTGCCGAGCAGTTCGCGTTCTTCGTCCAATGGCGCCGGCTGCAGGATTACGCGCATGCGCACGGCGTCCGGCTGTTCGGCGACCTGCCGTTCTACATCGGACCGATGTCGGCGGAGACCTGGACGGACCGCGAGCAGTTTCAGCTGACGCCCGCAGGCCGGCCGGCCGCGGTGGCGGGTGTGCCGCCGGATTACTTCAGCGAAGGCGGCCAGGTCTGGGGCAATCCGCTGTACGACTGGCCGGCGATGCAGCGCGATGGCTTCGCGTTCTGGCGGGCGCGGGTGCGCGCTCAGCTGGAGCGCGTCGACTTATTGCGGGTGGATCACTTTCGCGCGTTCGCCGCCCATTGGGCGGTACCGGCCGGGGCGCCCGATGCGCGCGGCGGCCGCTGGTGTCCGACTCCGGGGCGTGAGGTGCTCGAGTGCCTGCGGCAGGAGTGGGGCGCCTTGCCGATCGCGGCCGAGGACCTCGGGGTGATCACCGAGGAGGTGACGGCGCTGCGCAAGGCATTCGCGCTGCCCGGGATGCGTGTGCTGCAGTTCGCGTTCGACGGCTCATCTGACAACCCACATCTGCCGCAGAACTTCGCCGCCGACAGCATCGCCTACACCGGCACGCACGACAACGACACCACGCTCGGCTGGTACCAGAGCCTCGATGAGAGTACGCGGCGTTATGTCGATCAGACCCTGGGAGTGCAGCCGGAGTCGGTGCCGGAGTCGGTCGTACGCGTGGTGCTTGCCTCGGCGGCGCCCCTGGCGGTGATTCCGCTGCAGGATCTGCTCGGTCTCGGCGCCGAGGCGCGCCTGAACACGCCCGGCACCAGCAGTGCACGCAACTGGGGCTGGCGACTGGACGCCGGGGCGCTCACCGCCCGCCGCGCCGCGCATTGGGCCGCACTCAACAAGGACTGCGGACGCGACTGACCCCGAGGGTGCTCAGGCGCTGAAGCGCACGCGCTCGACAGACGCGAGCGGCTCAGCTTTCTGATACGCGACAGTGTAGCGTTCGAGGGCTTGCAGGGCGCTCTGCGGGTCCTCGCCCTCGGCCAATTCGAAGGCATCACAGCCGCAGCGGGCCATCAGGAAGAGGAGGTCGCGCTTGACGCCGGCGCCCACGGCGCGCACCTCGCCGGCGAAACCGAGCCGGCGCACAACCGTGACCTGGGTGAAGCCCCGGCCGTCGCTGAAGTTTGGGAACTCCACTGCGACGAGACTCAGTCGCGGCAGCTCCCCGCCCAGTTGTTCTGCATCGTCCGCGGGCGCGAGCTGCACGCCGAGCGCGCCGCAGTGTCGCAAGCCGTGCGCGGATGGGGTGTGCAGCTGCGCCAGCGGCACGATGAGCCCCCCCGTCTCATGCGCAGGCTCGCCGGGGTAGCGCCAGGGATCGATGACCCAGTCACGCTGCCGCAAGATCCGTCGCATAGACGCGTTCCTTGAAAGGCTCGATGCCGATGCGCCGCACCGTATCGATGAAGTACTCACCGTCGGTACGCTCGTCACGGTAGACCTCGACGATGCGCTCGAGGGTGGTCGCGACCTGTGCCTGCGGCACCGATGGGCCGATGACCTCGCCGAGGGCGGCGCGGCCGTTGCCCGCGCCGCCGAGGGTGATCTGGTACCACTGCTCGCCGTGCTTATCGACGCCGAGGATGCCGATGTGGCCAATGTGATGATGACCGCAGGCGTTCATGCAGCCGGACATTTTCAGCTCGATCGGACCGAGATCGTAGAGGTAGTCCAGATCATCGAAGTGTGCCTGGATGTCGCGCGCGACATCCAGGGTACCGGCATTGGCGAGCGAGCAGAAATCCAGTCCCGGGCAGGCGATCATATCGGTGAGCGTGCCGATGTTGGCGGTGGCGAGCTCGAGCTCGCGCAGGCGCCTCCACAGCCGGTACAGCTCGCTTTGCGGCACATCGGCGAGCACGAGGTTCTGGTCGTGGGTGGTCCGCACCTCGCCAAAGCTCAGCTCGTCGGCCAGATCCGCCAGCGCCTCCATCTGCTCTGCCGTGATGTCGCCGGGATTGTGCCCATGGGCCTTGAGGCTCACGAACACCGCGCGGTAGCCGCTGACACGGTGTGCCCGCGTGTTGTAGCGATGCCAGGCCAGAAACGGCGCCTCGCGGCCGCAGGTCGGGTCCATGTCGGCACGTGTCTCATACGGCGGTGGCGCGAAATGCGCGCGCATGAGTTCGATCTGCTCGGGCGCGAGCCGCGGCGAGCGTGCGCGCCCGCTGCGCCATTCCTGCTCGATCAGCTCGCGCATCCGCTCGATTCCGAGTGTCTTGACCAGGATCTTGATGCGTGCCTTGTGGATGTTGTCGCGCCGGCCGAGACGGTTGTAGACGCGCAGCACCGCCTCGAGATAGGCGAACAGCTCCTCGGCCGGCAGGAATTCGCGCACGCGCTGGGCCAGAATGGGCTGCCGGCCAAGACCCCCGCCGACCCAGACCTCGAAGCCGAGCGGCTGGCCGGCGTCGCGTCGAATGCGCAGGCCGATGTCGTGTGCCTGGATCAGGGCGCGGTCTTCGCTCGAGCCGCTGACGGCGATCTTGAACTTGCGCGGCAGGTAGGTGAACTCGGGGTTCAGCGTCGCCCACTGGCGGATCAGCTCGCAGTACGGGCGGGGATCCTCGATTTCATCCGGGGCGACGCCGGCGAAGTGGTCGCTGGTCACGTTGCGAACGCAGTTGCCGCTGGTCTGAATGGCGTGCATCTGCACTTCGGCCAGTTCGGCGAGGATGTCCGGGACTTCGGCCAGCTTCGGCCAGTTCAGCTGCAGGTTCTGCCGCGTCGTGACGTGGCCGATGCCGCGATCGTAGCGGCGCGTGATCGAGGCGAGCGCGCGGAGCTGGCGGGTGCTGAGCAGCCCGTACGGTATGGCGATGCGCAGCATCGGCGCGTGGCGCTGTATATACAGGCCATTGCGCAGGCGCAGCGCCTTGAATTCGTCTTCGGAGAGCGATCCGGCGAGGAAGCGGTGAGTCTGGTCGCGGAATTCCGCAACCCGCTGCTCGACGAACGCTTGATCGAGCGCATCGTAGCGGTACATGGGGCGTCACTATAGGCGTGGCGTGGCGGCGGGCTAAATACCGTATGGTTTGGGGCCTACCCCGGCCGGTTATGAGCCGCCACCCGGTGGTGCGATAATGGCGGTCTCGCCAAGTTGGCCGCAAAGGGGCAACGAAACGATGGGACTGTACTTCGAGGAGTTCACCGTGGGACAGCGCTTCGAGCATCAGGTCCGCCGCACGGTCACCGAGACGGACAACCTGCTGTTCTGCGCGCTGACCATGAATCCGGCGGCTATCCATCTCGACGCGCAGTATTGCCGCGATACGCCCTTCGGCGAGCGCATCGTCAATAGCGTGTTCACCCTGGGCCTGCTGGTGGGTCTGTCGGTCTATGACACGACCTTCGGCACCACCATCGGCAATCTCGGTTGGGATGAGGTGAAGTTTCCGCGCCCGGTGCGCATAGGCGACACGCTGCGGGCGGTGACCACGGTGCACTCGGCACGCGAGAGCCGTTCGCGGGGCGATTCGGGCATCGTGATATTCGACCATCGCGCCTACAACCAGCGCGACGAGGAGGTCGCTTCCTGCCGCCGCGCGGCGCTGATGCTGAAGCGGCCGCAATGAGTGCCGCGCGGGTGCGGCGCTCGCTGCTGTTCGTGCCGGGCGACAGCGAGCGTAAGCTGACGCGGGCACTGGCCAGCGGAGCGGATGCCCTGATCATCGATCTGGAGGACTCGGTCGAGCCTCGGCGGCTCCCAGCCACGCGCGCCCAGGTGCTGGAGTTCCTTCAGACGCAGGTCGAACGCGCGGCAAGCGAGCTGTGGGTGCGGGTCAATGCGCTCTCGAGCGGCCGGCTCTACGAGGATGTCACGGCGGTACTGCCCGGGCGGCCGGCCGGCCTGGTGTTGCCGAAGGTCGACAGTTACGCGGATATCGAGCGCATTGCGCTCACGCTGGAGGCGATCGAGGCCGGCCACGGGCTCGCGATCGGCTCGACGCGGCTGATCGTGATCGGCACCGAGACGCCGGCCGGTCTGCTGGCGCTCGGTCAGTACCCGCAAGCGGCGGCCCGGCGCCACGCTTGCGCGCGGCGCCTGGCGGGATTGACCTGGGGCATGGAAGATCTGTCGGCCGCGCTCGGCGTACGCGCCCAGCGCGGCCCCGACGGCGTGCTACGCCCGGTATTCGAGCAGGCGCGTACCGCATGCCTGCTCACCGCCGCAGCGCTCGGTGTTCAGGCGCTCGATGGGGTGTTCAGTGATTTCCGGGACGGGGAGGGCCTGCGGCGCGAGACGGACCAGGCACGCGCTGACGGATTCACGGGCAAACTCGCCATCCATCCGGACCAAGTCCCGCTCATTCATGCCGCATTCACCCCAAGCGCGGAGGAAATCGAATGGGCGAGACAGGTGCTGGCCGCCTTTGAGACCGCGGGAGCGGGTGTGACGGCACTGGACGGCCGGATGATCGACCGGCCTCATCGGCTGCTGGCGCTGCGTATTCTTTCACTGGCGGGTATCGAGCCCGGAGCGATCGCATGAAGCTGAGAATCAAGGGCAATGCCCTGCGTCTACGACTGACGCAGGGGGAGATTCGGGCGCTGGCCGAGGTCGGCAAGGTGGAGTCGCGGACGGAATTCCCGGGCGGAGCGACGCTCGTGTGCCGCTTGCGGAAGGATGATTTAGTAAATGTAATATCAGTGAGTTACAAAGATAACCTCATTGAGGTTGTCATTCCAGTGGCGCACGCCAAACGCTGGTGCGAGACGGAGCAGGTGACGCTCAGTGCGCAGCAGGGTGTGCCGGGTGGGACGCTCCAGCTGGTCCTGGAGAAGGATTACGCGTGTCTGGTACCCCGGCCCGGCGAGGACGAATCCGATCACTTTCCACACCCCGGCGCCGGCCAGGGATCGGACCGGTGCTGAGGCCGGTCACGGCGATCGGGGTCGTGTCGCCCCGACGAGGGTGACCCCGGGGGGCAGCTGTGCGGCGACCCGGGCGTAGCGGGCTCGCTCTTCGAGAATCGAATCGGCGTCGATGGCGCACACGGCGCGCCAGCCCGCGATGCGCGGCAGCCTCGCCAATTGGCTCTCGATGGCTTCGCGTCGCGGGCACCAGACCGTATTGAAGAATTGCGCGAATGCCTGCCAGGCTGCGCGGGCCGCCTGCGGCGCCGCCGCGGCGAGCGCGCCCTCGAGCTGGCTCAGCGCTTGGCGGCTGGTGCCCGCGCGGGCGGCAAGTGGGGCGAGCTCCGCGGGCAGATCGGTCTGCTCGGCCGACCGGGCGGCGCTTGGCGCACTGCGCCCGATCAGCTCGGCGAGCAGCTGGTCGCGCTGCTCGAAGCGGCTGAGCACCCACACGAGGTAGTCGACGCCGGCATCGCGGAAGGGGGCATGCGCTTCACCGGCGTCCGCGGTGCCACATACGCTCGCACAGGCATTGGCGACCTGGGTGGCATGCACCCGCTCGGTGACAAGCTGCGCCCGGATGATCTCGCTCTCGTTCATCTTGGGTCTATTTTAACCATTGCCAGCCTGAACCCGGCATGTCGAGCGGCACGTTTGCACAGTCTTTCCGACGATCCATTGCGCGCTCAGGTGCGCATAAGTAGAGTCGCACCGCTCTCCCTTCAGGTGGTTTGCCAGCCCATGTCGAATTCCGCACCCTGGATCGTGCACAAGTTTGGTGGATCGAGCGTCGCCGACGCGGCTTGCTTCGAGCGCGTCGCGAACATCCTCGATGCCTCCGGGGCCGAACGGCTTGGCGTCGTGCTCTCGGCCTGCAAGGGCGTCACCGATGCGCTGTTCGAGCTGATCAGTCTCGCCGAGGCGCGGGACGAGCGCTATCGCGGCCAGATTGCTGCGCTGCGCGAGCGCCACATCACGATCGCCGAGGCGCTGCTGCCGGCCGATGCGGTGCGGCTGTACGGCGCCGGCCTCGATCGCGATTGCCGCGATCTGGAGGGCATCCTGCAGACTGTCAAGCTCACGCGAGCCGCCGCGCCGAATGTGCGCGACCTGATCGTCGGGTACGGGGAAATCTGGTCGACGAAGCTCTTTCATCGGTATCTCGAGACGCGACGTGCCTCACGGGGCGGACCGGTGCAGTGGATTGACGCGCGGCGCGTGGTGGTGGTCGAGTGGGGTCCGCTCGGACCCACGGTGCAGTGGGACGCCTCGCGCGAGCACCTGGCGGACCTCGTGGATGCGGACTTCAAGGGCACGTTGATCATCACGGGGTTCATCGCCGCCGACCGGCGCGGTGTCCAGACCACCTTGGGGCGCAACGGCAGCGATTTCTCCGCGTCGATCTTCGGGGCGCTGCTGCAGGCGGCGGAAATCTACATCTGGACCGATGTGGATGGGGTGCTGTCGGCGGATCCTCGCCGCGTGCCCGATGCCACGGTGATCGATTCGCTCTCATACAGCGAAGCCATGGAACTCGCCTACTTCGGCGCGAAAGTGCTACATCCGCAGACCATGGCGCCGGCGGTGGGCGATGGCATACCGATCTGGATCCGCAATACATTTGCGCCGCACAAGCCGGGCACGCTGATTTGCGCTCATCCGGAGTCACGCCTGCCGGTCAAGGGCATCACCAGCATCGAGCAGGTCGCGCTGGTGAACCTCGAGGGCGCCGGCATGATCGGGGTGCCTGGGACGGCGCACCGGCTGTTCGGGGCGCTGCGCGAGGAAGGCATCTCGGTGATCCTGATCTCTCAGGGCAGTTCCGAGCATTCCATCTGCTGCGCCATTCCGCAGTGCGAAGGCGAACGGGCGGCGAGGGTGATCCGCCGCGCTTTCGAGCGCGAGCTGCTCGAGGGGCACATCCAGAGCGTCGAGATCGATCCAGACCTGGCCATTCTCGCGGTGGTGGGCGACGGGATGGCGGGGACCCCGGGGGTGGCCGCCAAGGTATTCAACGCGCTGGGCGCCTCCGGCGTCAACGTGCGCGCCATCGCTCAGGGCGCCTCGGAGCGCAATATTTCGGTGGTTATCGAAGGGCGCTCGACCACCCGCGCGTTGCGCGCCGCGCATGCCGGTCTGTATCTCTCGCCGCATACGCTCTCGGTCGGGATCATCGGACCCGGCACGGTGGGCCGGGTGCTGCTCGAGCAGATCGCCTCGCAGAGTGAGCGATTGCGCGAGCAGTTCAACCTCGATCTGCGGGTGCGCGGCATACTCGGCTCGCGCCGCATGGTGCTCGCCGAGACGGCCCTGGCCTTGTCCGGCTGGCGGGACCAATACGAGCGCAGCGAGCTGCGCGGCGACCTCGAGCGCTTCATCGAGCACGTGCACGTCGACTACCTGCCGCACACTGTGATCATCGACTGCACCGCGAGCGGCGAGATCGCCGCACGTTACGCGGATTGGCTGCGCGCGGGCATCCACGTGATCACGCCCAACAAGAAGGCCAACAGCGCCGCGTTGTCCTACTACCACGAGCTGCAGGCGGCGCGGCGCGCCGGCGGGGCGCATTTCCTCTACGAGGCCACCGTCGGGGCGGGCCTGCCGGTGGTGCACACGCTGCGCGATCTGCGCGAGACCGGCGATGAGATCACCCAGATCGAAGGGATCTTCTCCGGCACGCTCGCCTATCTGTTCAACATCTACGACGGCGGTACCGCCTTCTCGGACATCGTGCGCGATGCGCGCCAGCGCGGCTTCACCGAGCCGGATCCGCGCGACGATCTGTCGGGAATGGACGTGGCACGCAAGTTGATCATCCTCGGGCGCGAATTGGGACTGGGACTGGAGCTCGCCGACGTGCGGCTCGAGAGTCTGGTGCCCGCGGGCCTGGAAAGCGGGTCGATCGAGGAGTTCATGGCCCGGCTGTCGCACTCGGATGCCGCCATGCGCGAGCGGTTCGAGCAGGCGAGGGCGCGCGGCAAGGTGTTGCGCTACGTCGGTCGCCTGCTCGCCGACGGTCAGGCGACCGTCGGCTTGGCGGAGCTCGACACCAGGCATCCCTTTGCCAACATCGCGCTCACGGACAATGTGGTGCGCTTCGCAACGCGGCGCTACTGTGACAATCCGCTGATCGTGCAGGGACCGGGCGCGGGTCCGGAGGTGACCGCCGGCGGGGTGTTCGCCGATCTGCTGCGCCTGTCGGCCTACCTCGGAGCGCGCCTGTGAGCGCGCCGCGATGGGTGAGCGCGTTCGCGCCGGCCTCGGTGGGCAACGTCGCCATTGGTTTCGACATTCTTGGTTTCGCCATCGAGTCGCTGGGCGACACGGTGACCGTCAGCCGCGTCGAGCGTCCGGGCGTCAGCATCTCGGCGGTGAGCGGCATTGCCGGGGAACTGCCCACCAATCCGACCGAAAATACCGCTGGACGGGCGCTGCTCGCGCTGTATGAGGCGTTGCGGCCGGGATTCGGGTTCGATATGCGCATCGAGAAAGGCATCCCCCTCGGCTCGGGCCTCGGCGGCTCGGCCGCCTCGGCGGTCGGGGCGGTGGTCGCGGCGAACGCGCTGCTCGGGGAGCCGTGCGATCGGCACCAGTTGCTGACCTTCGCCATGCAGGGTGAGGCGGTGGCGAGCGGCTCGCTGCACGTGGACAACATCTCGCCGTCGCTGTTCGGCGGGCTGGTGCTGACCGTCGGTATCGATCAGCCGCGGGTCAAGCGCATTCCGGTTCCGGAAGGGGTGCGGGCGGTCGTCGTGCACCCGCACAGATTTCTCGCCACGCGCGAGGCCCGCGCCATGCTCAGGCGCGAAGTGACGCTTTCGGATTTCGTGTGGCAGACGGCCAATCTGGCCGGGTTCATCTCCGGTTGTTTCACCAACGATCTGGATATGATCCGCGCGTCGTTTCAGGACGTGGTGATCGAGCCGCAGCGCCAGGCGTTGATTCCGGGCTTTGCCACGGTGCGCGCGGCGGCGATGGCCGCAGGGGCGCTCGGCTGCTCAATCTCGGGGGCGGGGCCGGCGCTGTTCGCCTGGGCACTGGAAGCGCAGGCCGCCGCGGTGCTTGCGGCGATGCGCTCGCCGTTGTGCGCGGACGGTACCGCGCTCGATGAGTGGGTCGAGGACATGCGCTCGCAGGGCGCGCGCGTCGTTGCAAGCGGCTGAGGCGCACGGGGGGCGATGGCGACCATGCGATTTCAAAGCACACGGGACGTGGGCGTTACCGCGGGTTTCAGCGCGGCGCTGGCCCGGGGTCTGGCGCCGGATGGCGGTCTGTATGTGCCGCAGTACTGGCCCGCGATTGCGCTGGCGGAGCTGAGCGCCGCGCAGGACCTGCCGGCGCTCGCGGCCGGGTTGATCGGACCGTTTGCCGAGGGCGATGCGCTCGCCTCCTCGATGGCGGCCATTTGCGCCGAAGCCTTCAGCTTTCCCGCGCCGGTGGTCGATCTGGAGCCCGGGCGGCTCGCGGTGCTCGAGCTGTTTCACGGACCGACGGCGGCCTTCAAGGATTTCGGCGCGCGCTTCCTCGCGGCATGCCTCGCGCGGTTGCGTCCGCCCCGGTCGCCGACGCTGACCATCCTGGTGGCCACTTCGGGCGATACCGGCGGCGCGGTCGCCGCCGCATTTCACGGCCGGCCGGGCAGCGAAGTGGTGGTGCTGTTTCCGCAAGGACGGGTCTCGCCCACCCAGCAGCAGCAGCTGACCTGCTGGGGCGGCAACGTGCGCGCCTTCGCTGTGCGCGGCACGTTCGACGATTGCCAGCGGCTGGCCAAACAGGCATTTCTCGACGAGCCGCTGCGTCAGGCACGGGAGCTCTCGTCGGCCAACAGCATCAATCTCGGGCGGCTGCTGCCCCAAACGGTGTACTACGCCGCCACGGCGCTGGCGCTCGCGGGTCCGGGCGGCGAGCCGGTTTCGTTCGTCATCCCGAGCGGCAATCTCGGCAATGCGATGGCGTGCATCTGGGCGCGCCGGCTCGGGTTGCCGATCGGGGAGATCGTACTGGCGCATAACGCCAATCGCACGGTGCCGGAGTTCATCGGCGGTGCCCCGTGGCGGCCGCGAGCGAGCGTGACCACGCTCGCCTCGGCGATGGACGTTGGCGATCCGAGCAACATGGAGCGGTTGCGGGCGTTTTACCCCGACGACGAGCGGTTGCGCGCGGCGGTCAGTGCCTGCGGCGTCGATGATGATGCGATCCGCGCGCGCATCCGCGCCGATTACCGGCGACTTGGGCGGATCTGGTGTCCACATACGGCTGTCGCGGCCGAAGTCTATGCGCGTTTGAGCGAAGCGCGCCGGCGCGCGGGCCGCTGGGTGTTGGTCGCGACGGCCCATCCGGCGAAGTTCCGGGAGATCGTCGAGCCGCTGATCGGGCGTGAGGTTCCGGTGCCGGCATCGCTCGCCGAGCTGTTCGCGCGTCCGAGCGCCTATCGGGAGATCGAGGCCGATCTGAACGCGCTGCGCACCGCGTTGGCGCGCGACGAGACGGAGGCGGGGGAATGAGCAGGCAGATGCTACGGCCGTTCCTTCCCTGGGTTGTGCTCGTGCTCGTTGTGGCGCTCGTCGTCGCGCTGGTGTGGTTCATACGCTGGTTCCGGCGCAGACGCGCGCGCAAGGCCCTGCAGCTCGCGGTCACCGCGGTCGGTGCCGATTCCATGATCGATGCGCTGGTTCCGGATGGCATGGGCGCAGGCTTTCACGTCGATTTCCTGCTGCTGAGTGTGCACGGCATCCTGATCATCGACGTGCGCGAAGTGCAGGGCAACATTTTCGGCGCCGATCAGATGGCCGAGTGGACCGTGATGGACGGCGCGCGGCGCTTCACTTTCGTCAATCCGCAAAGTGGGCTGTACGATCGCATCGCCGCGGTGCGGGCCATCGCCGGCGAGGTGCCGATCGAGGGGCGTGTGGTATTCACGCGGCAGGGAAAGTTTCCGAAAGGGCTGCCGAAGTGGACGCTGATGCTCGATACGTTGGCGGCGGAATTTCCGCCGCTGGACAGCGACGCGCGGGATGCTGCGCTGGCGCACTACCGCGAGGGCTGGGAGCGTCTGCGCGCGGCGGTGCGCCCGAGCTCGATGAAGCACATGCGCTGAAGGGTGGCGAGGCCTCAGGCGCTCGGCGCACGGGCGTGATCGGCGAGCACGAGGGACACGCAGGCGGTGAGCTTCTCGGCGTAGGCGAGGTGGAGAAACTCATTCGGGCCGTGCGCGTTGGAATGCGGTCCGAGCACCCCGGTGATGAAGAACTGCGTACCTGGAAACCGCTCGCCCAGCATGGCCATGAACGGAATGGTGCCGCCGCAGCCGACGTGCACCGCGCCGCGGCGGTAGATTTGCTGCGACGCCGAGGCGATCGATTTCGCGAGCCACGGGGCGAACGAGGGTGCATTCCAGCCGGCAGTGGGCGTGCCGGGCTCGAAGCGCACTTGCGCGCCATTGGGTGGATCGCGCTCGAGAACGTCCTGGACCGCGCGGGCCGCGCGCTGCGGGTCGCATGTCGGCGGTAGGCGTAGGGAGAGTTTGAAGGTGAGGGCCGGCAGGAGCACGTTGCCGGCCGAGAGTGTCGGCGGCAGGCCGTCGGCGCCGGTGACCGCGAGCGTTGCTTTCCACGTGCTGTTGATCAGCAGCTCGACCGGGTCATCGCTGACGGCGCGCACGCCTTGCGCCCATGGCAGCTTGCCGGCGACGGTATCGCCGAGCACGGCCGCGGCGGCGCGAATCTGCGCGAGCCGGTCGGCGGGCACATTGACGCAGAGCGCTTCCGGGCGCAGCGTTCCGTCGCGCGGGTTCTCGAGCCGCTCGATCAATTGCTGGACGATGCGGAAAGGGTTCGGGGCGATGCCGCCGGCCATGCCCGAGTGCACTCCCTCCTCGAGCACGCGCACCGAGAGCTGCCCGACGAGATTGCCGCGCAACGACGTTGTGCACCAGAGTTGCTCGTAATTGCCGCATTCGGCGTCCAGGCACACCACCAGCGAGGGCTCCCCGAGGGCCGGACCGAGCGCATCGAGGTGCGCCGGCAGGTCGACGCTGCCGCTTTCCTCCGAGGCCTCGATCAGCACCACGCAGCGTGCCAGCGCGACGTTCTGCGCCTTCAGCGCCGCGATCGCGGCAAGTGAGCTGAACACGGCGTAGCCGTCGTCGGCTGCGCCGCGCCCGTAGAGCTTGCCGTCCCGCAGCACCGGCTGCCACGGCCCGAGGCCGCTGTGCCAGCCGGTGAACTCCGGCTGCTTATCCATGTGTCCGTACAGGAGCACGCAGCCGGGTAGCTCGCCGGGAATGTCGATGAGCAGCACGGGCGTTCGCCCAGCGAGCCGCCGCAGCTCGACCCGGATTCCGGGTATGGGCTGGGCACGGCACCATTCGGCCAGCAGCTGTGCGGCAGCGTCCATGTGGCCATGCTGCTGCCACTGTGGATCGAACAGCGGCGACTGGTTCGGAATGCGCACGTACGCGGCCAGGCGCTCGACGATCGAGTCCCGCCATGCGGCGGCAATGTGCTCGCGCAATTTTTGCAGATCCATGGACCGTCTCCCGCAAGACCGTAAGGGGTGAAGCCCGGGGGTCGTTCCACAGGCCGGGTGATGATTATGGAAAGAGGCTTGCGGGCGCGCAAGGCGCGCCCATGCGCCGGGCATGCGCGCTGAGAATTGGTCCTAATTGCAATGCGGTGGTCGGCGATCCAGCTTGCGCTGCAGCTCTATCCCTCGGCCAGGTACTGATACAGACATGACACAACGCTCTGTGGCGGGGGCGGGACAGAGCTGCGAGCCGCCATCGCGCCGGCGAAGTCCGGCGCGACCCCCGTCACCGCCCGCATGAGCTCAAGTTGACCCTGTTGGCGGCCCTGTTCGCCGAGGTGTCGATGCGCCACCAAGCGCGCGCGGGCGCATATTGCGCCGGTGCGGGTGTCCCTCAACCTCCCGGAGCACCTGCCGGCGGACCACCCGGTCTGGGTGTCCGTCGCCTTTGCGCTCGGACAGCTCTTGCACGTCCTGGTGCTCGCCACCGCGCCGAGACGAATCCTGATCGGCGGGGGGTCATCCAAGCACGTCCATACCTGTTCGAGCGCGTGCGTGCAGCGCTGCGTAGCAGTCTCGCCGGGTACGATGCGCCCGGGAGCTCGAGGATGTTGGGAGTTACGTGGTGCCGCCGGGTGCATCGGGCAGGGAAAACAGCCGGCGCGTGGCGGCGGTGCTCGAGAGCGCGAGCGTCTGCAGCGATTCGCCGCGCGCCCGGGCGACGACGGTTGCGATGTGGGGGAGGTAACACGGTTCGTTGCGACGCGACGCGGGTTTCG
>DAHXNE010000079.1 GCA_027366635.1 Gammaproteobacteria bacterium
CGATACGCTCATCGACCGTCATCGAATGTCCGATCAGCGCGCTGACGCAGGCGCTGATCTCGGCATCCAGGGCGCGCGCATCGCTGCCCGCGATCTCGACTCCGGTGAGCTCGCGAGGGCAGCCGGCGGCCAGATGTTCGCACCAAAGATGGACAAGCGGCATGGCCTTCTGGCATCCCTGCCACTCGTTTTAAAAATGGAACCGGACGTCCTTCATACCATGCCCGAAATCAAGATGCACCGGGCATTTTGCTCATCGTCAACCGGCGGGCCGTGGGCTGGCGCCAACAGAATACCGGGCGGGACAGGGGTATGCGGCGTAACGGCTTGATACGCAAGATACATTTCCTCCCGCCCGAGCGTTGCATTTCCGTCAAACGCAGATGAGCGCGGCTACCGCCCGGACTCGACGAAACAGTAACAGACTGTTACTGTTCGCGCGTGCGGCCGCGGCCGCCCCGGAGGCGAGATCCGTGCAATCGGTCGAGCAGTTTTCCATCGTCAAAAGCGACGCCGAGTGGCGGCGTGAGTTGACCGGCGAGCAGTACCGCGTGCTGCGCCGACATGGCACGGAGCGCGCCGGCAGCAGTGAGCTCAACACCGAAGAGCGCGCCGGAGTGTTCCGCTGTGCCGGCTGTGGCCAGGAATTGTTCTCATCGGCCGCCAAGTTCGACAGCGGCACCGGCTGGCCCAGCTTCTTCGCCGCACTGCCCGATGCGATCGCAACCCGGCAGGATCGCAGCCTGCTGATGCGGCGCACCGAAGTGCATTGCGCGCGCTGCGGCGGGCATCTCGGCCACGTATTTCCCGACGGTCCGCCGCCAACCGGTCAACGTCACTGCATCAACGGCGTCGCGCTGCGCTTCGAGCCGCGCTAGCGGCACTCGCGCTCAGGCCGCCAGGGGCAGGAGCGTCGGGCGCCCGATGACATAGCCCTGCATGTAGTCGATCCCCATGCGGCGCGCGACCTCCAGAGCGGCGCTGTCCTCGACCTGCTCGGCGATCACCTTGAAGTTCAGCTTGCGCGCCAGCTCGATCATCGCCGTGACCATCGCCTGATTGACGGTGTCGACCGCCAGGTTGTGGATGAATGAGCCGTCGATCTTGAGGTAGTCCATCGGCAGGCTGCGCAGATTGGAGAATGAGCCGACTCCAGAGCCGAAATCATCGAGCGCGAAGCGACAACCGATGCCGTGCAGGACGCCGACGAACCGGCGCGCCGGCTCGATGTTGTCCACCACCGCCGTCTCACTCAGCTCGAAGCACACCTGCCCAGGCGCCACCCCGGTACCGTCGAGGCACTCGACCACGAACTCCAGAAAGTCCAGATCGGCGAGCGTCTGACTGGAGATGTTGATCGCCACGCAGCGGTTTGAGCGTACCGGCAGCGCGCCTCGCCCCAGAGCCGTCAGCGTCGTCTGCACCACCCAGCGGTCAATGAACCCCATCAGGCGGTAGCGCTCCGCGGCGCGCACCAGCTCCCCGGGGGCGATGCCCTGACCTTCCGGGTCGCGCAGACGCACGAACACCTCCATCGCCGGCCCGCCCTCATCGTCGCCGTAGGCCGGTACGATCGGCTGCTGATACAACTCGAAGCGGTTCTCCTTCAGGGCGCTCTGCAGCATCTGCAGCCACTGAATCTCGCCGCTGTGGCGCGCGAGCGCCTCGTCGCGCGCCGAATAGACCACCACCTGGCCCGAGCCGCGCTTCTTGGCGACATAACAGGCCGAGTCGGCCGCCGCGAGCAGCTCCTCGGGCATGCCGCTGCCGCGCGAGATTTCCACCAGACCCACCGACACGCCCAGATTGAAAATCTTCTCGCGCCAGAGGAAGCGGTGATCGGCGATCGCGCGGCACACATCGTCGGCGATCTGCCGCGCCTTCTCCAATGGACAGCCGACCAGCAGCATGCCGAACTCATCGCCCCCGACCCGCGCCACCGTGTCACTGTCGCGCACCGCGTCGCGCAGCACCTTGGCGACCTCGCGCAACACGCCGTCACCGGCCACGTGGCCGCTGGTGTCGTTGACGACTTTGAAGCGATCGAGATCCAGACAGCACAGCACGTGCTGTCCGTCGCCGCGCTGGCCGCTTTCGACCGCCTCCTGCAGCCGCCGCTCGAATTCGCGACGGTTGACCAGGCCCGTGAGGGCATCGTGCGTGGCCTGATAGGACATCTGACGCGCGATGCCGCGCAGCTCCGATACGTCGTGCAGCAGCACGAGCGCGCCGGTGAGCCGCCCGTCGGCAGTGCGGATCGGGGATGCGGACAGCTCGATCGAGCGCTCGCCGCCGTCGTTGCGGGCGACCAGAAGCGCGCGCCGGCCGAGACTGACCGCCGTACCGCTGGCAAGCGTCTGGCGCAGCGGCTCGACCAGGAGCCGGCGGTCGTCTTCCTCCACCAGGCTCACCACGTCCTCCAGGGCCCTGCCGGCCGCCTGCCCGGGCGGCATCGTCGCCAGACGCGCGGCCGCGGCGTTGAGGTAGGTGACCCGTCCGTCGCGGTCGGTGGCCACGACCGCCTCGGAGAGCAGATCGAGAGCCGTGAGATGCCCCGCGTCGCCTGCGCCGCGCGCCAGAGCCTCCGCGCTTGCGCCCCGTTCCTCCGGCAGCACCTCTGTGCCGGTCACCAACAGCGCCGGTCCATCGTATTCGAAAGGGGAAATGAACAGCTCGAGCCGGGCCGTGCCCCCGGGAAGCGGCAGATCCACTTCGTAACGATCGGCGGCCGGGTCACCCGCCAGGTGGCGGCGAATGTT
This sequence comes from Gammaproteobacteria bacterium, assembly GCA_027366635.1. GTDB lineage: Bacteria > Pseudomonadota > Gammaproteobacteria > Steroidobacterales > Steroidobacteraceae > 13-2-20CM-66-19. Next base: position 2,760 of record DAHXNE010000079.1, read on the forward strand.
CTCGGCCACGAGTTCGGCGTACTCCGGCGCCACCCACGCGGCGAGCGGCCGGCCGGTGATCTGCTCGGCATCGGCCCCGAGCAGCCGGGCGAGCCGATGATTGACGTACACGATGACGTCCCGGTGCACGAGTACCGGCTGCTCCACTCGCTCGGCCAGCGCCGCGAAGCGTCGATCCTCGGTCAAGGTCACCGGCGCCTCCTCGGAGGACGACGGCGGTACGCTCATCAGGCGATTGATCGCGCTGATCAGCTCGCCGAGTCCGGGAGCGCCGTTAGGAGTCGCACCGATGCGTTCGACGGGACGCCCGGGCGGCAGCTGCTCGAGCCGATGCGCCAGCTGCTCGAGGGCGCGCCGCTCGGCGCGCCGCGAGCGTTCGGCACGCAACAGGAGAGCCCCGGCGGCAAGAAGCGCCAGCAGCAGGGACAGAGCCCATATGATCGACATTCAGCTCAGCTTCCCTGGGGCGGCTGCGTCCGGACTGCTCCGCAACTTATTGATTATTTCCATACCGGGCACTGCGGGCAGCATAGCGCACCCCCAGGGCGTTCCAGCGCTATTTGACCATATCGCAGCGTAAATTCGCTTGGCATACGGTCTGAAAACCCGTAATTTTCCCCTACCCAAGGGAGCCGCCGGGCAGCCCATTGATTCAATCGGAGCCTTCACGACTATGCTGGCCGTCGACGCCCGCGAGCAGATGATCGAGCAACAAATTCGCGCCTGGGACGTTCTCGACCCGCGCGTCCTGGAGATCTTCCGCAGCGTGCCGCGCGAGGTGTACGTACCGGCGCCATACCGCTTTCTTGCGTATGCCGACCTGGAGGTACCCCTGCCCCGCGGTCAGCACATGCTGCGCCCGAGCGTCGTCGGAAGATTGCTGGCGGCCCTGAGCCTCTCCGGCGGCGAGCGCATCCTCGAAGTCGGCACCGGCTCCGGATTCCTCACCGCGTGCCTGCGGGCCGTCGGCGGTCCGGTGCTCTCGCTGGAGATCGTGCCGGAGCTGGCCGACCTGGCGCGAGAGAATCTCGGCAAGCAGCGCGTGCGCGACGTCCAGGTCGTCAGCGCCGATGCGCTGCGCCATGAGCTGACGGACCGCTTCGACGCCATTGCCCTGACCGCATCGATGCCGCGCTACGACACCCGCTTCCAGGAGCGCCTTGCCGTGGGCGGACGGCTGTTCGTCGTGGTTGGAGAGGCCCCGGTGATGGAAGCGCGTCTGGTGCGACGCGTCGCGGACGATGCCTGGACCACGGACAGCCTGTTCGAGACGGTCATCGATCCGCTGGCGCGGGTCGAGCGGCCAGAGGAGTTCGTCTTCTGATCCCGGTGGACTGAGTCGGCGGCCTGGCGCGACGGCCTCGAGGCGGCGCGCAAAATCAATCCCCGGCGCGCAACTTCCCGACGCCCGCTGTGTTCTTAGGGACGCATATGCACATCAGCACACGTCATCGCATCCTGGCGCTTTGCGGCATGGCGCTGGCCCTGGGTTTCTCGGCCACCGCCTCGGCCACGAACTTCCTGCAGGTGTACCGGCAGGCCCTGGTGAACGATCCGGCCTACCTGCAGGCGCACGCGATCTACATGGCGGCCCGAGAGGCGCGCCCAGAGGCCTTCGCGGTCCTGCTGCCGCAGCTCACCGCCTCGGCCGGCGAGACCTGGGATCACACCAGCGGGGTATCGTATAGCCTCGGCAACCGCTCGAGCGGCGCCCTGTACGCGCTGCATGAGCCTTCCACCTCGAACACCACCGGCCAGACCTGGAGCCTGAACCTCAGCGAGAATCTGTTCTCCTGGACGGACTGGATGAACTTGAAAGCCGCCGACCGCCAGGTGGCCGAGGCGCAGGCCACCTACCAGGCGGCGCGGCAGGAATTGATCTTGACCACGGCGCAGGCTTACTTCGGCGTCCTGGCGGCGGTCGACACCCTGCATGCGCAGCAGTCCTCGCTGAAGGCCCTGACACTCGCGCTGGAGCAGGCCCGAGAGGAATTCAAGGTGGGCCTGATCCCGATCACCGACGTCGAGCAGGCGCGCGCCGCGCGCGACGCCTCCGCGGCCCAGGTCATCACCGACGAGCAGGCGCTTTCGGCCGCCGAAGACCAGCTGCAGGTGATCACCGGCCAGCTCTACACGACGCTGGCGGAGCCCGGCAAAAACCTGCCGCTCGCCACGCCCCATCCAGCCGACCAGCACGCGTGGGTACAGACCGCGCTGCGGCAGAACCTGACCCTGATCGCGACCCGCTTCGCGGCCGACGCCGCCGATTACAGCGTGCGCGCCGCCTACGGCAGCGACATTCCCACCGTCAGCCTGGTGGCGAGTCGATCCTACAGCGGCGACGACGTCAACGAGACGGTGTTCGGCCAGATGTTCCGGGGTCTGCCCAACAACAGCGCGGACCGGCAGATTGGCATCGAGTTCTCCGTGCCGCTGTTCAGCGGCGGCGGCGACGAGGCACGGATCCACCAGGCCGAATACCAGTCGGTCGCGGCCCAGGACGCGGTCGAACAGGCGTCCCGCTCGGCCGTGCAACAGGCGCGCGATGCCTATCTCGGCGTCATCTCGGGCATCGCCAACGTGCGCGCGCTGCGCCAGGCGCTCGCCTCGAGCAAAATCTCCTACGTGGCGACCACGTCTGGCTATAAAGTCGGTACCCAGACGGAAGTCGACGTCCTCAACGCGCTGAGCACGCTGGTCGCGGCCCGGACCAATTACGCCGCGAGCCGCTACAACTACATCGACAGCATCGTCGCGCTGGAGTATGCCGCCGGCACGCTCCATCCGCCGGAAGTGGCCACCATCAATTCCTGGCTGACCAAGGCGGTGCGGGTCGCACCGGGGCGGATCACCCCGTCCGCAATGACGCCGCCGCCGACGCCGAAGAATCCGCCCCTGCCGATGACTCCGACGACGCCTGAAAAGAAATGAGTCGGACCCTACCGGCGGTACGGCCGGTAGGATTTCTCCTCGACCAGGCGCGAGCCGAGCGCGAGGTTGACGCGCCGCTTCACGGCCGCGCGCTCGTCGTTGGCCAGGTAGACCGAGCGGGCGAGCTCGATGAATTGCGGATCGAAGGACCCGGCAGCCTCTTTGTCGCGAATCCGGTCCTCGATGTCCCACAGCCGCTCGTTGACCGCCTGCAGCGCGCGCTCCTCGCCCGCCAGCTGGGCCCCAGCGCAGGCGTCGAGCCAGGTCCGCTCGAGCAACTCCAGTTCCAGGCGCACGTTGGCGAGCTTGGCGGAATCCGCGATGCGCGCCGCCTTGATCCTGAGAATCGTGATCTTGTCGAGCAACTCCCCGGGAGACACCGGCACCAGGATGTCTTTCATACTGCGGATGCTAACAGCTCATCGAGCTTGGCGGTCACTTGTTGCGGGTCGATCAGATCCATCACTTCCGGCGCCTCGATCTTGGTCGTCCAGGGCAGCTCCTCGGGCGCACAGCCGCGGAACCGGCGTGCGGCTTGCGCGTAAACGTCGACGCACCAGGCGCGCGACCGATAGGGTCCGCTGCGCGCCGGATTCGTGGCCGCATACAGGCCGATCACCGGCGTCCCGACCATGGTGGCCATGTGCGCCGGGCCGGAATCCGGGCTGACCAGGACCGTGGCGCGCGCCAGCAACGCCAGCATCTGCGGCAGCGTGTCGCGGCCGATCTGATTGACCAGCGGCGTTCGCGCGGCGCGCTCGATCGCCACGCCCATCGCGGCCTCGATCGGCGTGGGCCCGCCGGCAAGGATGACCCGCATGCCGTACCGATGCGCGGCATGATCGGCTACGGCCGCATAGCGCTCGGGCCGCCAGTTGCGCCGCGCGTGGCTCGAGCACGGACTGATGACCAGCGTCGGGCGCCGATCCGGAATCAGGCGCTCGGCGTACTCGCGCGCCACCTCGGGCACAGGCAGGTCCCAGCGCAGAATCCGCTCGCCGATACCGAGCGCCTCGGTGAATCCGAAGAAGCTGTCGAGGACGTGCTCGCGGGTCCGGGCGGCGATGCGGGCGTTGGTGAACAGCCACTGCAGCTCGCGCGCCCGAGCGCGGTCGAACCCGAGGCGCACGCGCGCCGGAACGAACCCCGAGACCACGCTGGCGCGCAAGGACAGCTGCATGTGCAGCAGCACGTCGAAGCGCCGGCCGGCGAGCCGCGCTCGTAGCGCGCGCAGCGAGGCGAGTCCGGAGCGCTTCTCGACGGTGATAAACTCCACGCCGTCCATGAGCCCGATCAACCGCGCCTCCGCTTTGCCGATGACCCAGGTCAAGCGGGTCTCGGGCCATGCTTTCTGCAGCGTGCGTACGATCGGCACCGCGTGGCAGGTGTCGCCGAGCGAGGACAGCCGCAGAATGCACAGGGAGCGCGGGGGTCGATCTGCGAGCAACATCGCGGCCGTCAGGT
>DAHXNE010000088.1 GCA_027366635.1 Gammaproteobacteria bacterium
GCCGCGAGCCGCCGTGGCCGCTCACCTGGCGCAGGAAGCCGTTGGGACCGTACACAGTCAGGGCCGTGTGCTGACCGGGCGGGGGGCGTACCAAGTCGGTCAGCGTGTGTCCGGCCCCGATCGTGTAGTGGCGCGGGACGAGGTAGCTCCCGTCCCAGTAAGCGGTACAGCAGACTCCCACGCTCGAGCGATTGTCGAAGCGCAGCGCGACGCCGTCGGTGTCGGCGCGCAGATCCAGATCGAGCGCGTAGGGTAGGGCGCGGGCCGGGCGCACACCCGGTTCCTGCGCGATGATCTCGACCGCCTGCCGGCTCGGAACTTCAGGCGGCGGTAGTCTCGACTGCTGGTGGACCATGTCCCGGTAGCCGCTGGTGCTGGGCAGTAGCAGCCGCCGGCTGCCGCTGTACGCGGTGAAATCGAACGTCGTGGTCAGGTCGCCGCAGACCGAGCGGCGCCAGGGGCTGATGTTGGGCTCCTTGACCCCGAAGCGTGCCTCGAGAAAGCGCAGCACGGAGGTGTGATCGAACACCTGGGAGCAGACATAGCCGCCCTTGCTCCACGGCGAGATGGCGATCAGCGGTACGCGCGGGCCCAATCCGTACGGCAGCTGATCGGCGCTGTAGAGGGGAGTGTGCTCGGGATTCACCACGTTGTGCACCTCGCCGGCGGTCGAGACCGTCGACATGCCCGGCAGCGCCGGAGTCGGCGGCTGCGGCGGCACCACGTGGTCGAAGAAGCCGTCGTTCTCGTCGTAGTTCAACAGCAGCACGGTCTTGCCCCACACCTGCGGGTTGGAGGTGAGCGCCTCGAGGACGCGCGCGATGTAGATCGCGCCGTAGGCGGGCGGATAGGAGGGATGCTCGGAGTAACCGGCCGGCATCACGATCCAGGAGACCTGCGGCAGGCGATTGTTCAGGACGTCCGCGCGCAGCCGCGCGGTCCCGCCGTCGCGCATCGCCCGCTGATGCAGCTCGGAGGTCGAGGGGGCCTCGGCGAACGCCTTGAAATAAATGAGTGCATTGGCGTCGAAGTTGCCCGTCATCGGGTCGTGGTCGATTTCGTGCAACCCTTCCTGGTACACCTGCCAGGTGATTCCAGCCCGCTGCAACCGTTCCGCGTAGGTGGTCCACAGGAACGGCTGCACCGTCTTGTCGTAGATCCACACCTCATCGTCGATGAAGGGCCCGCCGCCGGTGCCGTCCGGATCGATCGAGCCGGTGAACAGCATGGAGCGGTTGGGACAGGTCGGCCCGGCGATGGAGCAGAAATACTGGTCGCAGACGGTGAAGGTCTCCGCGAGCGCGTAGTGGAACGGGATGTCCTGACGCAGGAAGTAGCCCATCGTCATGTCGGTCTTGTTGATCGGCCACGCGTCGTAGCGCCCGCCGGCGATGGCGCCGTGCTGCGACGCCCAGCTGTGATCGAGGTCCTGCAGCAGCTGAGCAGAGCTGGTCAGCGTGTTCAGATGAAACGGCAGAATCGTCTCGTCCGGCCAACGCATGCGCGGCTGAAACCAGACCGGCTTGCCGCCCGGAAGGCGCACGCCGAAGCGGTCGTTGTAGCCGCGCACGCCGCGCATATGACCGAAATAGTGGTCGAAGGAGCGGTTCTCCTGCATGAACACCACGATGTGCTCGACGTCCTCGAGCGAGCCGGTCCGGCCAATGGCCGGCAGCGCCGCCGCGCGCGCCAGCGTGTTGTGCAGGAATGCGGCGGTGGCGGTGCCGAGTCCGACCGATCTGAGGAAGTCACGACGGTTCATGGCGATTGCCCCTGGAGATGCCGCACGGCGGCGGCGGCCCGAGTGTCGCGCAGCCGCACGGCGCGGCACAGATAGCCGGCCGCCCGGGCGCGATTGCGGCGCACACCGCGTCCGAGCGCATAGTCGAGGCCGAGATAATAGTCGGCCCGCGCGTTGCGCCCTCGCGCCAGCGCGCGCAAGTCGGCAACGCTCTTGGCCATGTAATAGGCGGCCTTGGCGCGATCGGCCGGAACGAGATGGCCGCGGGCATAAGTCAGCGCCAGGCCGCCGTACATGACGGCCAGCTGCGACGGAGCGATGCCGATGCGGAACCAATGGCCGGCCGCGGCGGCGTTGCGCCTGGTGCCCGTGCCGTTGAGGTAGGCATTGGCGACCTGCCGCTCGGCGAATCGGTTGCCGCGCTTCGCCGCCCACAAGTACCAGCGAAAGGCGGTGTGCGCACTGCGCGGGACCCCGAGTCCGGTGGCATACAGGCTGCCCAGAGTATAGCCGGCCCACGCATCGGCGTGCTGGTGTGCGGCGGCGCGCAATGCCGTCGCCGCACGCCGGTAATGCTTGGCGTCGATGAGCGCCTCGATCCGCCCATCGACACGCCTGAGCAGCGGCGCGCGCTTCAGCAAGGCGCGCGCGGCGGCGCGGCACGCGAGCAGTCGGTGCGCGGCGCGCTCGGGTGCGCGGTGCCGCAATTGCGCCGGACGCGCGTGCGCCGCCAGGGGCAGCACTGCCAGGAGCGCGACCGCCGCCCCGAGATTCCATAGTCGTCGAATCGCTGTCAACATCGCCCTGCCTTGGATCGAGAGGCAATGCAAGCGGCGCCCGCCGCCCGGTCGCGCCGCCGACAGCCGGGGAGCCGTGAGCCTGGCGCATCGGGCAATCCAGCCGCAACCGGCAACGATCCAGGTCCGTGGCGCATTCGGCACACCGGTGCTCGTGGGCCTGTTAGGCCTGCCGGGGCCGCGCCTTGCGCCGCGTTACGATGCGCAGGCCCAAGTAATAGATGCAGGATACGACCAGTGCGCAGCACACCTGCCAGGGAATGAAGCGGCCCACGGTCTTCGCAAACGGATCGCCCCATTCGCCGAGGGCGATTCCGGCGAGCATCGTGGCGATCGCCCATGGCGCCGGCCACGCGAACAGATCCGCAAAGCGCGTCACCCGCCGGTAGAACAGCGACACCGGGTCCCGGTAGTAGCGGCCGTAGAACCAGTCGATGATCAGGATGAAGGTGAAGGGGAAGAGCAGCGCGCCGAGCATCGACAGGAAGCCTTTGATGTAGCCGAGGATGCCGATGACCGCCAGCAGCGTGGAGAATACGCCGAGCACGATCACGGTCGTGGGCTGCAGCATGCGGTGCGGCTTCTTGTCGGTGACGTTGACGACCGCGATGAATGTGGTGACGGCCGGATACAGGTTCATGGCGTTCGTATGGGCGATCGCCAGGATCACGCCGATGGCGGAAATCTCGCCCCAGACGGGCAGGCTCTTGCCGAGCATGGCAACGTTCCAGTCGCCGGTCATCTGCAGCGCGATCAGGCCGAGAATACCCATGGCGAGCACGGCGGACATCACGCCGACGCTGGGCGCGAGCATATACCAGGCTCGCGAGCCGCGGCTTTCCTTGGCAGTCGGCGCCGGACAGAAGCGGGTGACCGTGGGGAAGATATAGGCCCACGCCAGGAGACTGAAGCTCAGGATCAGGTCGATGTCCCGGCCCCAGGCCACCGGGCCGCGGGTCACGGGCATGACGAGCCGGTAGCGGGTGAAGAGATAATAAGAGAGGACCGCATAGCACAGCAGAAACACCAGCGCGGTGTAGTTGTAGAATTTCTTCAGCACCTCCATGCCGAAGAACACCAGCGCGATCTGGATGGCCCCCAGTACCAGGTACCACGTCAGGCCGAAACCCGGGAACAGCGTGCGCAGAATCTGCCCGCCCACGTCGGTGTTCAGGCCGAACCAACCAGCGCCGACGATGGTGTACAACACCGACAGCAGGGTGGCGCCGCCGATGCCGTAAGTTCGGCGCCCCATCACCATGGAGATGATCGGCACCTGGCGCCCCATGTGCGCCAACAGCATCGCCGGCAGCAGTCCGATGGCCAGGGACAGCAGATTGATCCAGACGAAATCCCACAGGCCGATGCCGTGCAGCACCAGGCCGATCACCGGCGTTGTCGCCGACGCGGATGCCAACGCCCAGATCACGAACAGCGAGCCCGGACGCATGGTTCTGGCGGACTCGGGCACGGGCGCCACGCCGAGCGTTTCGAAACCGTGCGTTTCCAGTTCTACCGGCTCATTCATGCGTCACTCCGAGGGTCACCGCTGCCGCCGGTCCATGGCGCCGGCCGGGCATGCGGAAAACAGTGGGGAAAACAACTGGTCGGGAAAAAAATCGGGCGGCAATCGTCGGGGCGCCGGCGCGCATCTCGGCAGCGTCGTTTATGGAACCGTCGGTCACGTCAACTCGTGGATCGTGTGATTGGGCGGCTCGGTATGCGCTGCGCGGGCGTTACGTGATCCGATGGATTTTTACAGGAATGACTCGCCGTTGGCGAGCGGCGCCACGCCCAGGTGGCCCGCCAGGCTCTGGCCGATGTCCGCGAAGCTGGCGCGCCAACCGATGGATCCGGGCTCCACGGGCGGACCGAAGGCCAGCACGGGAATGTATTCGCGCGTGTGATCGGTGCCCGCAAAGGTCGGGTCGCAGCCATGGTCGGCGGTGATAACGGTAATGTCGCCCGGGCGCATCGCCGCCCACAAGCGCGGTACGTATAGATCGAATTCCTCGAGCGCGCGGGCATAGCCACTGACGTCGCGCCGATGCCCGAAGTTCGTGTCGAAGTCCACGCAGTTGGCGAACAGCAGGCTGCCGTCCCGCGTATCCGCCATCGCCTCGAGAAGGCTGTCCATCACCGCCTGGTTGCCGTGCGCTTTGATCGTACGCGTCACGCCGCGATGGGCGAAGATGTCGGCGACCTTGCCCACGCAGACGACCTCGCGGCCCGCGTCCTTCACGACATCCAGCAGCGTTGGACCGTGCGGGGGCATGGCGATGTCGTGGCGGTTGCCCGTCCGGACGAACGTCGCGGCGGAATCCCCGATGAAGGGTCGGGCGATGACTCGACCGATTTGATAGGGATCGACCAGCTTGCGGGCGACATCGCACAGCGCGTATAGCCTGCCCAGTCCGAAGCGCCCCTCGTGGGCCGCGATCTGCAGCACTGAATCGCCCGATGTGTACACGATCGGTCGCAACGTGCGCAGGTGCTCCTCGCCGAGCTCGGCAATGATCTGCGTCCCGGAGGCATGGCGGTCGCCGAGGATGCCGGTGATTTCGCCCTGGGTGATCAGAGCCTGGGTCAGCGCGGCGGGGAAGCACGGTTGTGTGTCCGGAAAGTAGCCCCAGTCGAATTCGACCGGCAGGCCCATCATTTCCCAATGCCCGCTCGGGGTGTCCTTGCCGCGGCTGCGCTCCGCCGCGTAGCCGAACCGGCCGGTGCGCAGCGCCGGCCGGTCGATCGGCAGTGGTGCGTTGCGGGCCGCTTCGGCCGCATCGACCAAACCCAGGGCCGCGAGGTGCGGAATCTCGAGCGCTCCATGCCGGCGGCCGCTGTCGGCGCGTCCCGCGGCGCACGCCTCCACGATGTGTCCAAAGGTGTCGGCGCCGGTGTTGCCGTATGCGGCCGCATCCGCGGCCGCGCCCACGCCCATCGAATCCAGAACGACAACGATCGCTCGCGGCATTTTCCACCCCATCTTCCCGGTCATCCGCAGGGATGGACCGTGGCTGTCAATGACTTGCTGCCGGGCTTCGCGGCGGCGTCGCGACCCCATCGGCAGGCGGAGGCGAGCGTGCCGGCATCGGCCCGCAGTCGAGACTCGCTCCGGCAAGCCTTCGGGAACGAGTCTAGATACACTTGACCAAGTAGTCAAAGCGGGGCCGCGCGCGCCCGAAGATCGGTGGGCCGCGGCAACGCTTGCGACGCACGATCCGGCGGCGATGGCAACGGCAAGAGGTCGGCGGACGCGCGAGCGGCACTCAAAACATAACGGAACGAGCCCGCGGCGGTTGCACCGGGAGAGGGCGGTTACGGTGGGCGCGCACCGCAATGGGGCGATCCGGTGCGCGGTTTACTCGAGCGTGTCGCAGCACGTTAAGATGCGGGTCGCGCGCCGGGTGCCAGCCGCCGGACCGCGAAAGTTCACTGACGGGAAAACTCCAATGATCGCGACAGAATGTGACCGGAACGTGACGGCGCGGATTGCGCTGGCGCGCGCGTCGCTGCCGAGAGGGCGGTGAGCGTTGGCCGCGTTGGTGCCGGCGCAGTCATGGGTGGGTCGGCCCGAGCTGAGTGGCCGAAATCAAACGGCGCGGTCCGTTGACTTCAATGCCGTGCTTCGATACCGTATTTGACCAAGTGGTCCACATGCGCGCAGCAGACGCAAGCCGGCCGCAACGGGTGTGACATGAATTCGACTGCCGGTTCTGATCCGAAGAGCGGATTTCCCAGATTGGTCGCCGAGCGGGCCAAGACCGAGTCCGCGGTGCCGTGCTCGCGCGGGATTGAATTTGACGCGGGTTGGGTCGATCGCGTCCGGGTGAATCTCTCGGCCGTCGAGCGGCGTGTGGCCACGCTGGCCACGCGCCGCAGCGTCAAAAAGGTCTGGCAGTGCGCCTGGCTGCTCAAGGCGATCTCCCTGATGGACCTGACAACGCTGTCGGCCGATGACACCGCGGGTCGCGTGCTGCGCTTGTGCGCCAAGGCCCGCGCGCCGATCCGCCCGGAGCTGCTGCAGGCGTTGAACTGGGGCGAACGCCCGCTCACCACCGCGGCGGTCTGCGTCTATCACGAGATGGTTCCGGTGGCGCGCGCCGCCCTGGCGGGCACCTCGGTCGGCATTGCCGCGGTCTCAACCGGCTTTCCCGCTGGGCTGTCGCCCTTCGAGCTGCGACTCGAGGAGATTCGCCGCTCGGTCGAGGCCGGCGCGACCGAGATCGACGTGGTCATCAGCCGCCGCCACGTGTTGCTGTCGGACTGGCGGGCGCTGTATGACGAGGTGCGGGCATTCCGCGCCGCGTGTGGGCCGGTCCACATGAAGACCATCCTCGGTACCGGCCAGCTGGGCTCGATCGGCAAGGTCGCCAAGGCGTCGCTCGTGGCTCTGATGGCGGGCTCGGATTTCATCAAGACGTCCACCGGGATGGAGCCGGTCAACGCCACGCTCCCGGTCAGCCTGGTCATGCTGCGCATGATCCGGGAATTCGCCGACCGGACCGGTCAGCAGGCCGGGTTCAAGCCGGCGGGCGGAATTTCCACCGCGAAGACTGCGCTCACCTATCTGATGCTGGTGAAGGAGGAACTGGGCGAGCAATGGCTGGTGCCGGAGCGGTTCCGGTTCGGCGCCTCGAAGCTGCTCGGCGACATCGAGCGCCAGCTCGAGCACCAGATCACCGGGCGCTATTCGGCGGCCCACCGCCATCCCTTGAGCTAACGATCGAACCAGGAGCGCGGACTCGATGAGCAGCGTCCCGGAAATTTTTGACACGTTGAGTTACGGTCCGGCGCCGGAGGATGCCAGCGCCGTGCGCGCCTGGCTGGCGGCGCACGCCGGCGGATTCCAATTGTTCATCGGCGGGGAGTGGCGTCCGTCGCACCGCCAGGCGCCGCCCATCCCGTGCGTGAACCCGGCCAATGGCGAGGTGCTCTCGAGCATTACCCAGAGCTGCGCCGAAGACCTTGATGCGGCCGTCGCGAGCGCCCAGGCGGCGTTTCCGTCGTGGTCGAAGTCCGGCTACGAGCGCTCGCGGGCCCTGTACGCGCTCGGGCGCCTCATCCAGAAGCACAGCCGTTTCCTCGCGGTGCTCGAGTCGATGGACAACGGCAAGCCGATCCGCGAGACGCGCGACCTCGACATCCCGCTGGCGGCCCGGCATTTCACCTATCACGCCGGATGGGCGCAGCTCGTGGCGCGCGAGCTTCCCGATCACGCGCCGCTCGGGGTGGTCGGACAGATCATCCCGTGGAATTTTCCGCTGTTGATGTTGGCCTGGAAGGTGGCGCCCGCATTGGCGGCCGGCAACTGCGTGGTGCTCAAGCCCGCCGAGGACACCAGCCTCACGGCGCTGTTCTTCGCCAGCCTGTGCGCCGATGCGGGCATTGCGCCCGGGGTCGTGAACATTCTGACCGGCGACGGCAGGGTGGGCGAGTTGATCGTGGGTCACGCGGGAATCGCCAAGATCGCCTTTACCGGCTCGACCGAGGTCGGCCGGAGCATCCGCCGCAGCACGGCCGGCACGGGTAAGTCGCTGACGCTCGAGCTCGGTGGCAAGTCGCCGTTCGTTGTCTTCGAGGACGCTGATCTGGACGCCGCCGTCGAAGGCCTGGTGGATGCAATCTGGTTCAACCAGGGCCAGGTGTGCTGCGCCGGATCACGCCTCATCGTCGAGGAAAGCGTCACCGGGACGCTGGTGAGCAAGATCAAGGCGAGGCTGAGTCACATCCGGATCGGCGATCCGCTGGACAAGGCCATTGACATGGGCGCACTGATCACCCCGACGCACTGCGCCAGGGTGCAGGGCTTCGTCGAGCAGGCCCAGGCCCAGGGCGCGACCGTGTGGCAGCCGCAGATTCCGCTGCCGCGCCAGGGTGCCTTCTACCCGCCGACGTTGCTCACTGACGTATCGACCGCAAACATCGTGTGGCGCGAGGAGATCTTCGGGCCGGTGCTGGTGGCGACCAGCTTTCGCACCCTGCAGGAGGCGGTGGAGCTGGCCAACAACACGCGGTACGGGCTGGCCGCCACGCTGTACACCGAGAACATCAACCGGGCGCTCGAGCTGGCCGTGAAACTCAAGGCGGGCGTGGTCTGGATCAATACCACCAATCAGCTGGATGCGGCCTGTGGGTTCGGCGGCATCCGCGAGAGCGGCTTCGGGCGCGAGGGCGGCCTGGAAGGCATGCTCGACTACCTGCACGAGCGCGATGCCTGGGGCGCGCCCATCGCGGCAGATGCGCCACCGAGTGAGGCGCGCCAACCGCAGACGGCCGCAGCGTCGCTGGCGCGCTCCGGCCGGCAGTTGGCCGATTCGCTGTCGGCGCAAACCTCGCTGGTCGAGGCGGGTGCCGAGCCGCCGCACGGCCAGATCGACCGGACCTTCAAGCAGTTCATCGGCGGCAAGCAGACCCGCCCCGACGGTGGCCTGTCGAGCCCGATCAGCGACGCGCGCGGGCGCCTGGCGGGCTGGGTGGCGCGCGGCAACCGCAAGGATATCCGCGATGCGGTCGAGGCGGCGTTGCGCGCCGAGAAGTGGCGCGACGCGACCGCGCATCTGCGCAGTCAGATTCTGTTCTATATGGGGGAAAACCTCGCGGTGCGGCGCGACGAGTTGGTCAGGCGGCTCGGCCGGCTGGCCGGCTACAAACCCGCGCCGGCCCGCGCCGAGGTGGACGGGGCGATCGAGCGCCTGTTTACCTACGGCGGCTGGGCCGACAAATACGACGGCTTGATTCATCCCCCGCCGGTGCGCAACATCGCGCTCGCGGTTCCCGAGCCGATCGGTATCATCGGGGTCGTCTGTCCCGACGAGGCGCCGCTCCTTGCCTTCGTGTCGCTGCTTGCGCCGGTGCTCGCCATGGGCAATCGCTGCGTGATCGTCCCTTCCGAGCGCATGCCGCTGCCGGCAATGGATCTGTGCCAGGTGCTGGAGATCTCCGATGTGCCCGCGGGCGTCGTGAACATCGTGACGGGCGATCGGGACGAGCTCACCGAGACGCTGGCGCAGCACGACCAGGTCGACTGTGTATGGTACTTCGGAACGAAGGCCGGGAGCGCGCAGGTGGAGGCATGGTCCGCGGCGACGATCAAGCGCACGTGGGTCAATCACGGCCGCGCCCGCGACTGGCGGTCCGTGCGGCATGGCGAAGGCCGCGCCTTTCTGCGCCAGGCGACCCAGATCAAGAACATATGGCTACCCTACGGCGATTTTGCATGAGTCGTGGGCTGGTCGGCGACTGCGCAGGATCCGGCGGGCGCTCCGGTGGATCCGCGTGCGGCTCTCGGCATTGACCGCATGGTCAAACGGGGGCGCTGGAGCGCGTCGGCAACGGTGTGCCGTCGCTGATGCGGGGCCTGCGCATGGCTGTTGCGGGTGCGCAACGGTTGTATTTTGTCATGAAATCCTGGTCTGTCTGTTGACATGTGGTTCTGACGCATATATCGTTTAACTGTAGTGCGTTAAACGTTTTAGATTTCGAGTCGGCGCGTTGCTTCCGGGCGCGGATGGTTCCAGAAGCAAGGTGTTGCGTACGGGGGAAGTCAAGTGCGGAACGCAATCTCGCCGCGCATCTGGCGCGGCGCCCGATCTGAGCTGCGACCCGGGGTCATTTGGGGGCCAAATGACGTGCCGCGTGTCATCGTTCTGCAATCTTCGCCGGCTATTTTCAATCGTTTCAATCGCGACTCTGAATTGCAGCGATCGGCTCAGCGCGGCCTGCCGATCGCATCCTTTTGTTTGTTTGGCACGGCCGTATCGTGACCCGATGCAGGAGAGTCCTCTAATGTCCAGTGAGATCCGTAAGGTGGTCCGACAGATCATCGCTCCAATGGCGGCTATCGTCCCGTGCGTGGCGCTGATGGCGGCGGCGCCGGCCTTTGCGGCGCCGCAATCCGCGGGCCACAGCAGTTCCAGCAGTCAGGCGTCGGCCGCGGCAGGCCCCGCCGATCCCCCGCCGAGCAACGCCATTGCGGCGCCCGCACCCAGTCAATTGCAGCGGGTGCTCATCGTCGGGGCGGAAAAGGCGATAGCGACCGTGAGCGCCCAGAAATTCCAGCACGTCAGCCCGTCCGCAAGCGTCGTGTCGGTGTTGAACAACGTCCCGGGATTCAATGCGCGCACCTTGGGTGTCGGCGGCTTCGTCGTCAGCGACACCGCGTTCACCCTGGACGGTTTCCCGAGCTCGGAGCTCGGCACGACCTTCGACGGCATACCGGATATCAACACGTTCCTCGGCGGCTTTTTCGGCAATGGCGACCAGCCGATCGGGCAGCCGCTGGTCGCGATGGACGTCGCCGGCGCGCATGTGTACAGCGGCGCGAGCACGCAAGCGGACTCGTCGATCGATGACCTCGGCGGCACCGTTGCATTCGTGCCGGCCATGCCGGCCAAGCACTTCGGCGTGCGGCTGGGTGTGACCGGCGGGGTGTATCAGGGTGGCGGCACGGAGATGGTCGATCACATCTCGGTCAATTCCGGCGCCATCAAGTCACTGCACGGCATGCGGATCGTGGCGAAGTACCAGCGCACGCGCGTCAACGGGCCGTGGAGCAACGTCGACGAGCACATGAATTCGTTCTACTTCGCGGCCTTGCAGCCCACTTCCTCCGGGCACGTCAAGCTGGTCGCGCTGGTGAACGCGGCCAACGGCAACACGCCGAGCTATGTGGCGGCGCCGATCATCGCCAAGTATGGCTACGACTATAACTTCCCGATGAACGTTTCCTTCCAGAATCAGGAAACGCAATCCACGTTCGTGGCGCTGTCGGCGAAGTCGCTGTTGAATCCCATGATGATCGGCGACGTCAAGGCCTTCTACGTCGGCACGAACAATGACCGGACCGCGTGGGCCAATCCGGCCTACGCGAACGGGTATGAGGGCTACAGCGACCTCAACGTGACATTCAAGCACTGCAGCGACCTCAACGCGTTTCTGAGCGCGGCGCCGTATCCGGAGAACTATAATTGCGCGGTGGCCACGAGCCAGTTTGGATCGCCGGCGGCAGGCACGGCCTATCAGCGCTACATTCAGAATTACGCCGAGATGGGCGCGATGGGGCATTTGACCTTCCTGCTGCCGGACAACACGGTGCAGGTGGGCGCGTCCGGCTTCGATGCGCCGAATTTGTCGACCGAGTCGTGGTACGGCTCCTGGCCGGTGCCGGCGGAGCAGACGGGCTACAATGCGGCCTGGCTGGAGCATGACGGGCAGACGTGGATGCAGGCCTATGCGCAGGACAACATCCGGCTGCTGGGTGGGAAACTGCACATTTATCCCGGCGTCAAGTACACCCGGATGGATATGTTCTCGAACGACGACCAGGGATATTTTTACGATTTCTCCGGCTCGGTCACCAAGATCTATCACTACATCGAGGACTCGATCGGCGTGAACTATTCGTTTACGCCGGAGCTGAATGCCTACGTCAACTGGGGTCAGTCGACCAAGCCGCCGGACGTCAGCGCGCTGTACGGCAACATCGGCTCCTCGCAGGAGCCCGGAGCGGTGGTCGTGAAGCCCGAGAAGGTCGACAACATCGATGTCGGCGTCCGGTTCAAGGGTCCGCGCTACTACTGGGACGTGGCGTTCTATAACCGCGACTTCACCAATATCTTCAGCTCGACCTACAACAGCATCAGCGGCATCACCTTGACGACCAATGCGGGCACCGCGACCTCGCGGGGCTTCACGGTCGGTGGCGGCGTGGACCTGCCGGATCATTTCCAATTGGAAGCGAACGGGGGCTATACGCATTTTGTTTATACGGAGGACTTCTGCAGTGTCGGGTGCAATCCGCAGGATCCGTCAGCAGGAGGGTTCTTCACCAATGGCATGTGGCGGCCGAATATTCCGGTCGAAACCGGCAACCTCGAGCTCGACTACAGCCATGGCCCGTGGTACGGCAGCGTGCAAGAGCACTACACCGGCTCGGAATACCTGTCCAATTACTTCACCGGGGTCACGACCAACCAGCAGCTTGGCGGTTATGGAACCTTGAACCTGACAGGCTCCTACCGGTTCGCGGTGCATAGCCCGATGCTGAAGTCGCTGAAGCTGGAGGTGCATATCGATAATGCCCTCAACCGGCACTCGCCGTTCTATTCACCCGGGTTCGAGCCGCACAGTGTGGCCGATGGCAACCCGGGCGCGCCGTTCACGTGGGAGATCTACAACACGCCGATGTTTGCGAGTCTGACCTTGACCGCGGATCTGTATTGATCATGAGCGGTTCGCACTGCGTACGGAGCCTGCCGGCTTCGTTCCGGCTGGGTGCGGTGGTGTTGGCCGCGGCCGCCCTCGGAGGGTGCGCCGCGGCCAAGCCGACCGCCTCGACTCCCGGTGTGTTGCGGGGACGGCTGAGCGATCTTGCGGCGGTCACGCATGTGATCGCCACCGGTCGGCGGATCAGTCCGATCGGGCGGCTGGTGAGTACGGCGAACTTCCCGTCCACCGTCCTGGTGGCGAAAGGGTCGGCATACGTGCTTGCGGACGGCGCGACGCACACGCAGTCCGTGGCACGGTACGACGCAGTGACGCTCGCGGCACAGGGACGGGTCTTGGGGTTCCGGGGTCCGGTCAAGAAGGCCGGTCCCCGGGGCGTGCTGAAGATTCCGCATGAGAATTTCTTTCAAGGACTGGCGGCGGGCCCGCACGGCACGCTGTACGCGGCCGGAGGCAGCAGCGATGTCCTGGTTGCGGTGCGCGCCGGGCGCAAGGGCTTCGCTCTGGTCAAGCGCTATCCGCTCACGTATTACCCGTTCCCGAAGGACCAGTATCCGTACGGGTATCAAGGATTTCATCAGGGGCCGCGGCATTTCTATCCGGATGGCGTGACGATAGGCCATGGCGGCGGGCACGCGTATGTGACCGGGTTGCTCAGCAACGCCGTGGCGCGCGTCAATCTGCGTAGCGGCGCGGTGCGCTACGCGAACGTAGGTCCGTATCCGTTCGCACCGGTTCTGACCGACCACGGCCGTCTGCTCGTGGTCACCGACTGGGGCGGTTGCGGAGTGGCGGTTCTCGACAGTCACACGCTGAAGCGCATCGGCCGGATCTGTCTTGGTCCGAAGACCGGGCCGACCAATGCCGATCCGGGCATCCATCCCACGGCGCTGGTGGCCGTTCCCGGCGGCAGCAAAGTGGTGTTTACGGCCTCGAATCTGGATGAGGCCGTGGAAGTCGATGCGCGCACGCTGCACGTGGTGCGCATCTTCAATGACGCCCCGTATCCCGGGGCGCCGCCGGGAAGCTATCCGGACGGAGTGGCCCTGCACGGCGGCCGCCTGTTCGTGGCGAACGCCGGCAACGACGATGTGGCGGTTTTCAACTTGAGCAACGGCCGGCCACTCGGCTTGATTCCAACGGCATGGTATCCGACGGGAATCACCGCGACCGCGCACGCGCTGTATGTGGTCGCTGCCAAGGGCATGGGCTCGGGTCCGAACCTGCACTTCCAGTGGGTCGGGGACATGATGCATGGCTTGCTGCAGCGGATCTCCTACCGGCAGATCCGGCACGAGCTGCCGCGCCTGACCCGGGTTGCGCTGGCCGATAATGGTTTCGGGGCCGCCACGCGCACGGCGCTCGCCCAGCACAATGCGCGGCTGACGCGCATGCTGCGGCGTCACATCCGCTACGTCGTGTTCATCCTGCGCGAGAACAAGACGTTCGACGAGGACCTCGGCAAGTTAAAGGGTGTCGGTCACTGGGCCGACCCGCATCTGGCGCTGTACGGCCCGCGGGAGCTGCCCAACCTGTTCTCCTGGGCCCAGCACGACGCGCTGTTCGTCAATTTCTATGCCGATGGCGAAGTGACCGCGCAGGGCCATCAATGGACCACGGGCGCATCCGATTCGGATTTCGTCCAGCGCACCTGGCCGCAGTACTACTCCGACCGCGGGCTGGTGAGCAATCCGGGCTGGACGCAGTCGCTGGTGCCGGGGTCGGCGGGCGTGGCGGGCATCGGCGGGGTCACCGGCACGAAGGCGGCGCGTGATCCGTACTCCGACTACATCAACCTGTCGGTGCTGGGCAAGTGGTCCAATCCCTGGATCGCCTATCCGGAGCGGCTCTATCTCTTCAATGACCTGCAGGCGCATCACGTCAGCTTCGAGGACTTCGGCGAATTCGTCTCGCGCACCGAGGCCGGCAACATCCCCAAGGCGCTGCGGGCGCATCTCGCCCGGCAGTTCCCCGGCTGGGATCGGATGATCCTGGATACTCACCGGGCGAAGGTGGCGGTGCAGTGGATGCGCCACCATGCGGCTGACCTGCCCAGGTTCATGTACATGTGGCTGCCGGACGATCACACGGCAGGGCGCATGCCGTGCTATTACACGCCCGATTACTACGTCGCCAACAACGATGAAGCGACGGCTCAGGTCATCCATTATCTCAGCACGACGCCGCAGTGGAAGCACATGGTGGTGTTCGTAACCGAGGATGACGCACAGTCGGGTGCCGATCATATCGATGCGCACCGCACGTTCGCCGTAGCGTTGGGACCCTGGGTGAAGCACGTCGACATGACGACCCGATATTCCCAGGTCAACATCGTCCGTACGATCGAGGCGGTGCTGCACCTCTCGCCGATGTCCCAGTGGGATGCCAACGCGGCGGTGATCGGCGGCATCTGGCGCCACAAGCCTGATGACGCGCAGGTGCCGGTGATCCCGGCGAAAGTGCCGGTCGCCTTCAATCCGGGCAAATGCAGCAATGAGCGGCTGCTGCGGCGGATGACCTCGGCCACCGGACATGCGCTGAGCGGCGCGTGGCTGCAGGCTCACCAGGGGCTGCTCGCCCAACAGTTGCCGCCCGCGAGCGATTGGTACACGCCCACCAGTCTATTGAAAATCACCGGCCCGGAACAGATGCGTCAGGAATGGGTTGGGAGCAAGGGGGCGGCCAGCTACGCGCGCACCATGCGCTACCTGCGCAGGTATGCCCGTGCGCACCATGCCCCCGTGAGTCATTACCTGGCGAACGACGACGATGACTGAGGGACGAGGCGCATCCCGGCCATGAGCCGGGCACAGCGGGAAATCGGGCCGTGATATTCAAGAATCTCATTCGCAAGAAGCGCGATGGGTCGGCGCTGACGCCGGAGGAAATCGAGTTCTTCGTGCGCGGGCTCGCCGACACGTCGATTCCGGCCGAGCAGGTGGCGGCGCTCGCCATGGCGGTGTACTTCCGGGGCATGAGCTTCGCCGAGTCGGGTGCGCTCACGGTCGCCATGGCCCGCTCCGGCGTGCGGTTGCGCTGGGACGAGCTGCGCGACCGGGGTCCGGTGATCGACAAACATTCGACCGGTGGGGTCGGGGACAAGGTGAGTTTCCTGCTGGCCCCGATCGCCGCCGCCTGTGGTTGCTTCGTGCCGATGATCTCCGGACGGGGCCTCGGGCACACCGGTGGAACGCTCGACAAGCTCGATGCCGTTCCCGGCTATCGCTCCATGCCCACCGTGGAGGAATTGCGCGCCGTGGTCGGCAGCGCCGGCTGCGCCATCATCGGTCAGACCGACCAGTTGGCGCCCGCGGACCGGCGGTTGTACGCGATCCGCGACGTGACCGCCACGGTGGAGTCCATCCCGCTGATCACCGCCTCGATTCTCTCGAAGAAGATCGCGGCGGGACTGGATGCGCTGGTGATGGACGTCAAGACCGGTTCGGGCGCGTTCATGGAAACGTTGGAGGAGGCGCGGGCTCTTTCCCGCAGCATCATCGGCGTGGCGGGCGAAGCCGGCCTGAAAACCCATGCCGTGATCACCGACATGTCACAGACGCTCGGCTCCAGTGTCGGCAATGCGCTGGAGATCGCCGAATCGATCGCATTTCTCGCCGGCGAAGCGCGCGAGCCGCGCTTGGCGGAGGTGGTCTTCACGCTGTCGGCCGAGATGCTCGTCATGGGAGCGGTGACCGGGAGCCATGCGCAGGCCCGCCAGCGGGTCGAAGCGGCGGTGCACTCGGGAGAGGCTGCCGAGCGGTTCGCGCGGATGGTCGCCGAGCTCGGCGGCCCCGCCGATCTGCTGACGCGCGCGCCGCGCTACCTGCCGAAGGCGCCGCGGGTGGAACCGGTGTTCGCGCTCGAGGAGGGCTACATCGCCAGTGTCGATGCGCGCGCCGTGGGCAACGTGCTGGTGGAGTTGGGTGGCGGTCGCAAGGTCGCGGGGCAGAAACTCGATCTGGCCGTGGGCCTGACCGACGTGGCCGGAATCGGCGCCCGGGTCGGCAAGGAGCGGCCGCTCGCGATGGTGCATGCCCGGTCCGCCGAGCAGGTGCGGCAGACGGCGGAGGCGCTGCGCGCGGCCGTCACATTGTGCGATCAGCCGGTTTCGCCGCCGCCGATCGTCCACGAAATCCTGGTGAAGGTCTGATTCATCGCCGCGCGTTCAGCATCGCGGCACAGCCGGCTCGCCGCAGATCTCGACGGGTTGGAGCGGGGCGCGGACCGAGCAGCCCCGCCGCGCCGGGTGAGCGTCGGGGCCGGGGCGCGCCTGGGGCGTAATATCAGCGTATGAGCGCCGCGAATCACGAGGCCGAGCAGCTGTGGAATCGCGACCTGGCGCCGACGTCACCGCGGCAGCGCACGTGGCGCTGGTATCACTTCACCGCGCTGTGGATCGGCATGGTGATGTGCGTGCCGGCCTACACGCTGGCGGCGGGACTGGTCGGCTCGGGCATGTCGGCCTACCAGGCCATCGTGACCGTGACCCTCGGCAATCTGATCGTGCTGGTGCCGATGCTGCTCATCGGCCATTCGGGCTCGCGGTACGGGATCCCGTATGCGGTGCTGGTGCGTTGCTCATTCGGGACGCTCGGCGGGCGCTTCCCCGCGGTGTTGCGCGCGCTGGTGGCGTGCGGCTGGTACGGCATCCAGAGCTGGTTCGGCGGGTTGATGATCTATACGCTGATCGGCGTGCTGATCGGTCATCCGCTCGGCGGGGCCCGGCTGGCGGTGCTCGGCATCAGCCTGTGGCAGGTGGTGTGTTTCCTGGCGTTCTGGCTCGTGCAGTTCTACTTCATCGTGCACGGCATCGAGTCGATCCGCCGGCTGGAGACCTACACCGCGCCGATCAAGGTGGTGATCTGCGTCGTGTTGCTGATCTGGGCCTACCACAAGGCGGGCGGCTTCGGTCCCATCGTGGACCGGCGCTCGCAGTTCGCCCCGGGTGGGCCGCGCAGCGGACAGTTTGCCGCGGTGTTCTGGCCAGCGCTCACGGCCATGGTCGGCTTTTGGTCCACCCTGGCGCTGAATATCCCGGACTTCACCCGCTTCGCCAAGACGCAGCGCGACCAGGTCGTGGGCCAGGCGATCGGTCTGCCGGCCCCGATGGGCCTGCTGGCGGCGCTGGCGGTGTTCGTCACCTCGGCGACCGTGGTGATCTACGGCAAGGCGATCTGGGACCCGGTGACGCTGGCCGGGCGCATGAGCGGAGCGGCGGTGCTGCTGGCGTTGCTGGTGTTGCTGGTGGACACGATCAGCGTCAATCTGGCGGCGAATCTGGTCGGGCCGGCGTTCGACTTCTCGTCGCTGTGGCCGCGGCGGATCAGCTACAAGACCGGGGGTTATGTCACGGCGGTGGTGGCGGTCGCGATGATGCCGTGGAAGATCCTGGCGAGCACACACGGCTATATCCTCACTTGGCTCGATGGCTACTCGGCGCTGCTCGGCGCGGTGGCCGGCATCCTGATCGTGGATTACCACCTGGTTCGCCGCCGCGCGCTCGATCTGGAGTCGCTCTATCGGGCGCAGGGCGGCCGCTATCATTACTGGCACGGCTGGAACCCGATCGCGCTCGCCGCCTTCCTGGTGGGTGTGCTGCCCTGCCTGCCGGGGTTTCTGCATGTGTCGTTGCCGGGGTCGTTCCCGGACACGGGCGTGTTTTTCACACACCTGTACCGTTACGCGTGGTTCGTGGCGTTGGGTCTGGCGGGCGTCAGCTACGCGGTCGGGATGTGGTTGAGCAGGCTCGTGCCGCCGGCGCCCGCTGCCGGGGCGTTGCGCCGGGCCTGAGGCGCGACTGCGCGGCGGGTCCGCGTGTCCCGGTGCGCGGCCTGAGGATCGGCGCCGCGGCGAGCGCGGGCCGCAACGGCGGTGTTACGTGGGTGCGCGGCGCGGCGCCGACAGTCAATTGACCAAATGGTCAAAAGTGGGCATGCTGCGAAATCTGTAGTGCAGATGGTGGAGAGTGCGATGAGTGAGGAGCATCGAGCGGATATCCGTCCGGGCCGTCTGGCCCCGCAAGCGTATGCCGCTCGCTTCGCGGATCACGTTCCGCCGTTGACGGAGGCGCAGGCCCTGCTCGAGGCGAACCGCTGCCTGTATTGCTACGACGCGCCGTGCATGCAGGCCTGTCCGACGCGCATCGACGTGCCGTCGTTCATCCGGCGCATCGCCGAGGGCAACGTGCGCGGCGCGGCCGAATCGATCCTGGTGTCCAATCCCCTCGGCGGGCTGTGCGCGCGCGACTGCCCCACCGAGGTGTTGTGCGAGCAGGTCTGTGTGCGCAACATCCAGCAGGGCCAGCCGGTGGCGATCGGCCGGCTGCAGCGCTACGCGGTCGACGGGCTGCTATCCGGTGCGCACCAACCGGTGTTCCTGCGCGCGCCGGCCACCGGCCGGCGGGTGGCGGTGGTGGGCGCGGGACCGGCCGGCCTCGCCTGCGCACACGCGCTGGCCCGCGCCGGCCACTCGGTGGTGTTGTTCGACGCCAAGCCCAAGGCCGGCGGCCTGAACGAGTACGGTATCGCCGCCTACAAGGTCGCCGGCGGCTACGCGCAGCGCGAGGTGCAATGGTTGCTCGAGATCGGCGGGATCGAGCTGCGCTGCGGTTGGCGGCTCTCGAGCGCCGAGCAGCTCGCGGCGCTGCGCCGCGAGTACGCCGCGGTGTTCCTGGGAGTGGGACTGGCGGGCACGTACCGGCTGGGGATTCCCGGCGAGGCGCTCGCGGGCGTGCTCGACGCGGTCGAGTTCATCAGTGAACTGCGGCAGACGCCGGACCTGGCGACGTTGCCCGTGGGCCGGCGCGTCGTGGTGATCGGCGGCGGCATGACCGCCATCGATGCGGCCGTGCAATCGAAGTTGCTCGGTGCGGAAAGCTCCACCATCGTGTACCGTCGCGGCGCCGAGCAGATGCCCGCCTCGCGCAAGGAGCAGGATCTGGCGCAGATCCATGGCGTGCGCATCCTGCACTGGCTCGCGCCCGTGGAGGTGCTCGGCGAGGGCAGCGTGCGCGGCGTGCGCTTCGCCCGCCAGCGGCTCGAAGCCGGGCGGCTGGTGCCGGCGGGCGAGGAGCTGACGGTCGAGGCCGACATGGTGCTCAAGGCGATCGGTCAGCGACTGGACGCCAGCGTGCTGTCCGAGTGCGGGCTGGCGCAACAGGGCGGGCGCATCGCGGTCGATGAGTCCGGCCGGACCAGTGTCGCGAATGTCTGGGCCGGCGGCGATTGCGTCGCCGACGGCGACGATTTGACGGTTTATGCCGTCGCCCATGGCTTGCGCGCCGCGCACGACATGGATGCGCAGCTGCGCAACGGTCCGGCGCGTGCCGACGGCTGATCCGGGAGAATTCCATGGCGCAATTGGACATTGATTTCTGCGGTATCCGCAGTCCCAATCCGTTCTGGCTGGCGTCCGCGCCGCCAACCGACAAGGCCTACAACGTGGAGCGCGCCTTCGAGGCCGGCTGGGGCGGAGTGGTATGGAAGACATTGGCGGAGGCCGGGCCGCCGGTGGTGAACGTGAACGGCCCGCGCTACGGGGCGCTGCTCGCCGTGGACCGCAGCCTCATCGGCTTCAACAACATCGAGCTGATCACCGATCGGGAGCTCGAGATCAACCTGGAGGAAATCCGCGCGGTCAAGCGCCGCTGGCCCGACCGGGCCGTGATCGCCTCGATCATGGTGCCGTGCAAGGAGGAGTCCTGGAAGGCGATCCTGCCGCGTGTCGAGGACACCGGCTGTGACGGCATCGAGCTGAATTTCGGCTGTCCGCACGGCATGAGCGAGCGTGGCATGGGCGCGGCGGTCGGCCAGGTTCCCGAGTACATCGAGATGGTCACCGCGTGGTGCAAGCATTACTCGCGGTTGCCCGTGATCGTGAAGCTGACACCCAACGTGACGAATATCCGCATGCCGGCGCGCGCGGCCAAGGCCGGTGGCGCCGATGCGGTATCGCTGATCAATACGATCAATTCGATCATGGGCGTCGATCCGCAGACCCTGACGATGAGCCCGGCGGTCGGGGATCAGGGCACGCACGGCGGGTATTGCGGGCCGGCGGTCAAGCCGATCGCGCTGCACATGGTGGCGGAAATCGCCCGCGACCCCGACACCGCCGGACTGCCGATCTCCGGGATCGGCGGCATCGGCAGCTGGCGCGATGCACTCGATTTCATCGCGCTCGGGGCCGGGTCGGTGCAGGTCTGCACGGCCGCGATGGTGTTCGGGTTCAAGATCGTCCAGGAGATGATCAATGGACTGGCCGGATACCTCGACAGTAAGGGCTTCTCGAGCGTCGCGCAGCTGCGCGGCCGGGCGATCGGCAGCGTCACGGACTGGCAGTTCCTCGACCTGAACCGGGTGTCCAAAGCGCTGATCAATCAGGACACGTGCATCCAGTGCGGCCGCTGTCACATCGCGTGCGAGGACACCGCGCACCAGGCGATCACGGCACAGCGCGACGGACGGCGGCATTTCGAAGTGAAGGAAGAGGAGTGCGTCGGCTGCAATCTGTGCGTCAACGTCTGTCCGGTGCCCGGCTGCATCACCATGCGTGAGCTGGCCCCGGGGGAGATCGACCGGCGCACGGGCCGCAGGGCGAGCGAGACTCGGCTGCAATGGACGGCGCATCCGAACAATCCGCTGCGGAGCGGCGCCTGATGGCCGCGCGGCGATCGAGCCCGCCGGCGCGTCGCTCCGGAGCCGGACCGCGTCCGAGCGGCCGCAAGGCACAGGGGCGCGGCGGCCCGCGCCCAGGCGCGGGCGGCTCGGGCCGGAGTCTGCCGCGCGGCAATCGCGAAGCCCAGGAGAAGGCCATCGTCGAGGCGGCCGAGCGGGTCTTTGCCGGCGCGGGCTTCGGCGGCGCCACGATGGCCGAGATCGCCACGGCGGCGGGCCTGCCCAAGCCCAATCTGCATTACTATTTCGGCAGCAAGCGGGCGCTGTACCGCGCGGTGCTGGAGCGCACGCTGCGGGAGTGGCTCGAGCCGGCCGACTGCATCGTCGCCAAGGCGGACCCGCGCGAGGCGCTCGAGGGCTACATCCGCGAGAAGATGCGCCTGTCGTTCACCTGCCCCTATGCCTCCCGGGTGTGGGCCAATGAGCTGCTGCACGGCGCGCCAGAGCTGCGCACGACGCTGGTGCGTACCCTGCGTCCGCTCGTGCGCCGCAAAGCCGCCGTGCTCGACCGATGGATCGCCGAGGGCCGCATGGCGGCGCTCGACAGCAAGCAGCTGTTCTTCACGATCTGGGCCGCTACGCAGACGTACGCCGATTTTGCGGTGCAGATCTGCGCCGTGCTCGGCGTCGAGAAGCTCGATCAGAGGGCGCAGGAGCGTGCCACGGAGCACGTCGTCGGGCTGATCCTGCGTGGCTGCGGACTCGCGGGGACCCGTTCCAGCCGACGCAAATGAGTTTGCGCACTTTGTGATCTGAAATGAATCGTCGATCTGTCATTCTGGGCGTAGTCTGAATGTCTGGAGCGCAAATCATGGCCAATCTCCCGCGACCGCGGCTTGAACCGGCGGCGAAACCGGATCCCGCCTGGCTCGAGGCGCACTGGATGCCGTACACGGCGAACCGGCAGTTCAAGGCTGCGCCGCGCCTGTTCACCCAGGCCGAGGGCGCTTATTACACGGACGTGCAGGGCCGCAAGGTCTTCGACGGCCTCTCGGGCCTGTGGTGCACGGGGCTCGGCCATGCGCGCAAGGAGATCGTCCAGGCCGTGGCCCAGCAGATCGCCACGCTCGATTACGCTCCGGCATTCCAGTTCGGGCACATGCTGTCGTTCGAGCTCGCCAACCGGATCGTCGAGCGCATGCCGGCCGGGTTGGATCACGTGATGTTCTGCGGCGGCTCCGGTTCCGATGCCGTGGACAGCTCGCTGAAGATCGCGCGCGCCTATTGGCGGATCCGCGGCAAAGGCGCCAAGACCCGCCTGATCGGGCGCGCCCAGGGTTATCACGGCGTGAATTTCGGCGGCGTGTCGGTCGGCGGCATCGTCGCCAACCGCAAGCTCTTCGGCCAGGGCCTCGAGACCGCGCATTTGGCCGATCTGCAGCCGCCCCCGGGCTCGTTCTTCCGGGGCGAGCCGAGCGCCGGCGGCGAGGCGCTGGCCGATTCGCTCCTGGCGCTGCTGCGACTCTATGACGCCTCCACGATCGCCGCGGTGATCGTCGAGCCGTTCGCCGGATCCGCGGGGGTCATCGTGCCGCCGCGCGGTTACCTGCAGCGGTTGCGCCAGATCTGCACGGAGAACGACATTCTGTTGATCTTCGATGAGGTGATCACCGGCTTCGGCCGCTGCGGCGCGTGGACCGGGGCCGAGGCCTTCGGGGTCACGCCGGACCTGCTCACCTTCGCCAAGCAGAGCACCAACGGCACGCAGCCGCTGAGCGGCGTCGTGGTGCGCAAGGAGATCTACGAGGCGTTCATGGCCGCCGGCGGTCACGACTACCTGCTCGAGCTGCCCCACGGCTATACCTATTCGGCTCACCCGGTGGCCTGCGCCGCCGGCATCGCCACCCTTGACCTGCTGGCGCGCGAACAGGTGCCGGAGCGGGTGCGGGAACTCGCGCCGCATTTCGAGAAGGCGGTGCACGGGTTGCGGGGGGCTCGGCACGTCAGTGACATCCGCAATTACGGCTTGGCGGCGGGCTTCACCCTGGAGGCCCTGCCGGGCGAGCCGGCACGCCGCCCGTTCGAGGTCGCGATGGCGATGTTGAACAAGGGCTTTTACGTACGTTACGGCGGCGCCACGGTGCAGTTGGCGCCGCCATTCATCAGCACCCAGGCGGAACTCGACCGGCTCGTCGACGCATTGGGCGAGACGCTCAACCAAATAGACTGAAATCCATGGCATCTACATCCGTACTGAAATCAAGGGGCGCCAGCGGCGCGCTCGGGCAAACGGTGCAACATCTGATCCGGGGGCGGCACAGCGCCGGCGGCACGCGCACCGCGCCGGTCTACGATCCGGCCACCGGCACCATCGCCCGCGAGGTTCTGCTCGCGGACACGGATACCGTGAAGGCCGCGGTCGGTGCCGCGCACGAGGCTTTGCCGGCGTGGCGGGCGACCGCGCCGCTGAAGCGCGCCCGCGTGCTGGCCCGATTCCAGCGCCTGCTCGAGACCCATCAGGACGAGATATGCGCCCTGGTGACCGCCGAGCAGGGCAAGGTCCTCGCCGACAGCCGGGGCGAGCTGCAGCGGGGGATCGAGAACGTCGAGTTCGCGACCTACGCGCCGCAATTGCTCAAGGGCGAGCACAGCTGCCACGTCGGGCCGGGGATCGATACGTGGAGCGAGTTTCAGCCGCTCGGCGTGTGCGCCGGTATCACACCGTTCAACTTTCCGACCATGGTGCCGCTGTGGATGTGGCCGATGGCGGTGGTCTGCGGCAACACGTTCGTCCTCAAACCCTCCGAGCGCGATCCCAGCGCGGCATTGTACGTGGCCGAGTTGGCGCTGCAGGCGGGGTTGCCCGCCGGCGTACTGAACGTGGTGAACGGCGACAAGGAGGCCGTCGATGCGCTGCTCGCGGACTCGCGGGTGCAGGCCGTGAGCTTCGTCGGCTCGACGCCGATTGCGCAGTACGTGTACGCGCGCGGCACCGCCGCCGGCAAGCGGGTGCAGGCGCTCGGGGGCGCCAAGAATCACGCGGTCGTCATGCCGGATGCGGACACGGCGGGGACCGTGCGGGCGCTGATGGGCGCGGCGTTCGGAACCTGCGGCGAGCGTTGCATGGCGATCTCGGTGGCCGTTGCGGTCGGGGAACAGACCGCGGCGGCGCTCATCGACGGCTTGAAGGTCGAGATGGCGCGGATCAAGGTCGGTCCGGGCACCGATGACCGTTGTGACATGGGTCCGCTGGTCACCCGGGCGCAGCTCGACAAGGTGCACGGCTACATCGATCAAGGCGTGGCGCAGGGCGCGAAGCTGGTGGTCGACGGCCGCAAGCTCGATCTGCCGGACCACCGCGGCGGGTTCTTCCTCGGCCCGTGTTTGTTCGATCACGTCAAGCCCGACATGCAGATCTACCAGGACGAGATCTTCGGTCCGGTGTTGTGCGTGGTGCGCGTGGCGAGTCTCGGCGACGCGATGGCGCTGATCGATGCCCACCCGTACGGCAACGGCACCTGCATCTTCACCCGCGACGGCGAGACCGCGCGCCACTTCGCCGCCGAGATCCAGGTCGGCATGGTGGGGATCAACGTGCCGCTGCCGGTTCCGGTCGCCTCGCATTCCTTCGGCGGCTGGAAGGGCTCGCTGTTCGGCGACCTCAACGCCTACGGGCCGGATGCCGTGAGATTTTACACGCGGCGCAAGACCATCACCGAGCGCTGGCCCGCCGCCGGTGCCCGCGAAGGCACCGCATTCAGTTTTCCATCCCATCAATGAGGGATGAGTGCGGGCGCGGGCGGTGGTGCGCGCATGATCGGCGCGGGCTCGATCCGTGGAGGCTGGTGAATATTGCGCGGAGGTGAGTGGTCATGGGCGGATTGCTGATTCGCGGCGGAACGGTGGTGAATGCCGATTGCGCTCGACGCGCCGACGTGTTGTGTGCGGACGGGGTGATCAGCGCGGTTGCGGCCGACCTGCCGGTCCCGCCGGGCGCCGAAGTGCTCGATGCCGGCGACCTGCTGGTTCTGCCCGGCGGTGTCGATCCGCACACCCACATGCAGCTGCCCTTCATGGGGACCGTGGCCGTCGATGACTTCTACACCGGCACGGCCGCCGGACTGGCCGGCGGCACGACCTGCATCATCGACTTCGTCATACCCGACCCGCAAGAGCCGCTGCTGGCCGCGTATCGCAAGTGGCGCAACTGGGCGCAGCAGTCGGCCGCCGATTACGGATTTCACGTCGCGGTGACCTGGTGGTCCGAGCAGGTGCACGCGGACATGGAAACCCTGGTCCGGCAGGAGGGGGTGAACAGCTTCAAGCACTTCATGGCCTACAAGAACGCCATCATGGCCGATGACGAGACGCTGGTGAACAGCTTCCGGCGAGCGCTCGAGCTTGGCGCGATGCCGACCGTGCACGCCGAGAACGGCGAGCTGGTCTTCCAGCTGCAAAAACAGCTGTTCGAGCAGGGCATCCGCGGGCCGGAAGCCCATCCGCTCTCCAGGCCGCCGGCGGTGGAGGCCGAGGCCGCGCAGCGGGCGATCGCCATTGCCAACGTGCTCGACGTACCGCTGTACGTGGTGCACGTCTCGTGCGCCGAGTCGGTCGAGGCGATTGCACAGGCGCGCGCGCGCGGCCAGCGGGTGTTCGGCGAGGCGCTGGCCGGACATCTACTGATCGACGACAGCGTGTATCGCAATCCGCAGTACGCGGCCGCGGCGGCGCACGTGATGAGCCCGCCGTTTCGCGACAAGCGCAACCAGGAAGTGCTGTGGAACGCGTTGCAGTCGGGCACGCTGCAGACCACGGCGACCGATCATTGCGTGTTCTGCGCGCCGCAGAAGGCGCTCGGCCGCGAGGACTTCCGCAAGATTCCCAACGGCTGCGGCGGGATCGAGGAGCGGCTGATGGTGATCTGGGACGCCGGCGTCAACACCGGGCGGCTGACGCCGAGCGAGTTCGTTGCGGTCACCGCGGCCAACGCCGCCAAGATCTTCAATTTGTATCCGCGCAAGGGCGTGATCGCCGTCGGCGCCGACGCCGATCTGGTCCTGTGGGATCCGAACGGCACGCGCACGCTGTCGGTCAAGACGCAGCATTCGCGTGTCGATTACAACGTGTTCGAAGGGCGCAAGGTGACCGGCGTGCCAACGTGCACCGTCAGCCAGGGCAAGGTGGTCTATGCGCGCGGCGAGCTGCGCGCCGAGCGCGGCGCCGGCCGTTATCTGCAGCGGCCGCCGTTCAGTCCGGTGTTCGGCGCGCTCGAGCGCAAGGCGAAGCTGGCGAGACCGACGGCCGTCGCGCGCTGACCGTTACAAACCTATGGCCCGCTCCGACGGCGCGTCTGCGCGCGGCGGCCGGGCCGTGTCGCAAAAGTATTCAAGTCCGGGAGACAGACGATGGCAAAGATGCGTGGGGGTCTGATACAGGTTGGGTTGAAGGCGGACACGAGCGACTCGCCGGCGAAGATCCGTGATGCGATGCTGGCGGCCCACCGCCCGCTGATCGAGAAAGCCGGGCGCGGCGGCGTGCAGGTGCTGTGCTTCCAGGAGGTGTTCACCCAGCCGTATTTCTGTCCCAGCCAGGACGTGAAGTGGTACGCGGCCGCGGAGTCGATCCCGGGGCCGACCACCGAGGAGATGCAGGCCGCGGCGAAGAAGCACCAGATGGTCATCGTGGTGCCGATCTACGAGGCCGATCCGGTGGCCGGCGTCTATTACAACACCGCGGCGGTGATCGACGCCGACGGCAGCTATCTCGGCAAGTATCGCAAGACCCACATTCCGCAGGTGGCGGGCTTCTGGGAGAAATTCTTCTTCAAGCCCGGCGCCTCGCGCTGGCCGGTGTTCCAGACACGCTATTGCAAGCTCGGCGTCTACATCTGCTACGACCGCCACTTCCCGGAGGGCTGGCGCGCCCTGGCGCTGAACGGCGCGCAATACATCGTCAATCCGTCGGCGACGGTCGCCGGTCTGTCGGAGTACCTGTGGAAGCTCGAGCAGCCGGCGGCCGCGGCCGCCAACGGCTGCTGGATCGGCGCGATCAACCGCGTGGGCCGCGAGCAGCCGTGGAACATCGGGGAGTTCTACGGCCAGAGCTATTTCGTCAATCCGCGCGGCCAGATCGAGGCGATCGCCAGCCGCGACAGCGACGAGCTGCTGGTGCACGACATGGATATGGACATGGTCACCGAGGTCAGGAATCTGTGGCAGTTTTTTCGCGACCGTCGGCCGGATGCCTACGGTCGCTTGACCGACGCCGAGTAGCGCAGCTGCGCGGCGCGCCCGGCCCGGAGCGCGGCGATGCGCCGGCACGGGTCCGCCGCCGCGCGGCCACGGGCCGCTCAACCGCTCCAGCGGGTCGCCAACAGGCAGTTGAGGAACACCTGCGCCACGCGCAGCGGCGG
Source organism: Gammaproteobacteria bacterium (assembly GCA_027366635.1). Taxonomy (GTDB): domain Bacteria; phylum Pseudomonadota; class Gammaproteobacteria; order Steroidobacterales; family Steroidobacteraceae; genus 13-2-20CM-66-19. The sequence continues at coordinate 27,790 of DAHXNE010000088.1, forward strand.
CGGTGTCTTGCGGTGGATCGCCGAATAGCGGCACTGGTACCGCAGGCCGGCCGGATGCACGGCGCGCAGCCGCTCATCGGCCACGAACGGGGCGGCGTAGTGGGCCGGCAGGAAGCCGACGAAGCGCCCGGAGAGGATCAGATGCGCGATGCCTTCCTGGTCGGAGGCGGTCGCGCTGCAGGTCAGGGCGTGCTCGCGGGCGAGTTCCATGTTGGGTGAATGATAGTCGAGTCCCGCCAGCGGCTGACCGGCCAGATCGCTCCAATCCCGCGTGGCATCGGCGCTTGCGAACCAGGGATGGTCGTGCGCGGCGTACAGCAGCATGGTCTCGTCGAACAACTCGTGATAGGCGAGGCGCTCGGAGCGGCGATGCTCCGGGATCAGTCCGAGGTGGAACTGACCGTCCATGATGCCTTTCTCGATCGCCGTGATGTTGTTGACGTGCAGATGCAGCGTCACGGCGGGCGCGATCTGGGTGAATTTCGCCAACGCGCCGGTGATGCGCGCATGCGGATTGGTGACGGTCTTCTCGAACAGCGCCAGGTGCAGCGTGCCCTCGAGTTCCCGGCCGGTATCGAGCACCTCGGTGCGGAACGCATCGACGGCGCGCAGCAGCTGTTGGGCGGCGGCATAGACGCGTTCGCCGTCGGGCGTCAGCGCGAATCCTGAGCGGCCGCGCCGGCACAGCACCAGGCCCAGGCGTGTCTCGAGGTCCTTGACGTGCCGGGTGACGGTCGAGATGTCGATGTTGAGCTTCAACTCCGCGGCCGCGATGCCGCCGCAATCGGCCACCGCGCAGAAAATGCGTACCAGACGCAAGTCCACGTCGCCGATCTGGCCCAGTAGTGCGCGCTCGCGTAGTGACATGACCGTCGGGTCAACCTCAAAAAATGGCGGGTGATTGCAGCACGAAAGGTCGGCGCGGCGCAATCGGCGGCGGGCGTGGCCCCCGGGGTCGACGGCTGACGGTGGCCGGTAGCCGCGCGGGTGCCGCCGGGCCGCGATGTCCGCTCGCGCGGTCGTGGCCGGCCGCGCGCCGACGTTGCCGCGCGGCGGCGGGGCGTGCTAGGTTAAACGATATACGTCGATGGGCGGGCCGCACGGACGGTGCAGGGGATATGAACCAAATGACGATCGATCCAAACACGCTGATCGCCCGTGCGCGCGAATGCCTGGATGGGGCTTATGCGCCGTATTCGCGCTTCCGGGTGGCGGCCGCGGTCGTTGACGAGCGCGGCCGGGTGTTCACGGGCGTGAACGTCGAGAATATTTCTTACGGACTGAGCATGTGCGCCGAGCGCGTCGCGGTCTTTACCGCGATCGCCGCGGGAAGCCGCCGGATCACCGCGGTGGCCGTGACCAGCAGCGGCGCCGACCTGCTCTCGCCGTGCGGCGCATGCCGGCAGGTGCTGGCGGAATTCGCCGAGCCGGACGTTCCGGTCTACTGCGATGCGCCCGAATCGCCCCGCCGCTGGACGGTGGCGCAGCTCCTGCCCGCCGGGTTCGAGGCCGCGCAGCTCGGCGGCCCGCGCTGACCGCAGGCGGCGATTTGCGCCGCGAGCCGCACCGCCGGACCGACGTTGGGGCGCAATGGCGTGCGGGAGACGCCGCGGGGCAGGGCGTGAGCGCCGAGCTTCTGTTGCGGGTCGCCGCCTAGCTTCGGAGCGCCACGGCGCGGGTCGTGGCGGCGCCCGAGCACGGGATCGAGCTCGATCGCACGATCTGGTAGCCACTCGGCGGCGGACAGCCGGGTGATCGTGGCGTCCCGATGCGCGAGGACGGCGAGCGTATCGCGGACAGCACCCGAGTTGCGCTTTGGGCGACCGCGACTCTGTACGCGCCGCAGTGACAAGCGCAATGACTGAAGTGCGCGTCTGCTGCCGCAAGCCCCGCTAGTCAGCGCCGGAGTCGGGAGATTCCGGCGGCCCTGTTCTCGGTCCTGTGTTGAGAATATCGACAGCCGCGATGCCTGCAACGCGCCGGTTCGACCGCACTGTCGACGGGTGGCTCGCGGCACGCCGCCGCTGTGGACACAGCATCCCACACTCGACAACCTAATCAACGGCATCAGCCGGCAGCATATCGGAACGTACTTCTTCAACTCGCTGGTGGTCGCCACCGCAACGATGGTGCTGTCGGTCCTGGTGGCCGGATCGGCCGGCTACGCGCTGGCGCACGTCGAGTTTCGCGGCAGACGCGTGGTGTTCGGGCTCACGGTGGTCGGCGTGCTGATTCCTACTCAGGCGTTGGTGCTGCTACTGTTCGAGATATTCCGCGCGATGCACATGTTGTATCACTACGCGGCGCTGGTTCTGCCGGTGGCCGCGAACCCGGTGGGCATCCTGCTGGTGCAGGCGTACATGCGCGGAATTCCGACGGAACTCCTCGATGCGGCACGCATCGACGGTGCGGGCGGGTGCTGGTGCGTTTGCGGCCGGAGCAGGAGTTGGCGGTTGGCGAGCCGCTTGGGCTTTGGCTGAAGCGGGCAAATGTGCACGCGGTCGAGGCCGCCACGGGGGCGGCGTGTAGAGTTGGCAGGACGCTGACCGGACGGTGGTCGCCTGACCGGCGGGTCCTACAGGCGATTACCGCAAGGATATGAAGAACTCGTAACAGAGTCGTGTCCGGCCGGCGCCGGTGGCGCCCGCGTCGCCGCCCGCCGACACATCCCTGCGGCGGAGCGATATCTCGATTTCATCGGCTGATCTGAAACACGCTGGCGGGCGCGCCGGTGAGCATGGCCAGGCTCGATCGACCTAACTACGCCCATTAGCCGCGATTCCGGCTCGCGCTCGAGCACCTGCAGATGGCCCAACTCGAGCCGGGCGTCACGCTCGAGATCTGCGCGGCCACTCGGGCTATCGCGGTCCCGGAAAATGCTTGGTTGGCATTCGCCGCTCGTTCTCGCCGGCGTGCCGTTATTGACATGCGGCGGGCCGCAGAGTAAGAATTTCCACTCTAGATGTAAACGGTTATACACGTACGGAAGCGATTTTCCGCCGGGGAGATGGCGAGTCTGCGTGGCCTGATGCGACATTGCCGTCGCGGCAGCCACGAACCTAAGATTCGGCTGTACGAGAGGGAACTTCTATGATCCGACGTTCCGCGAAGCGCAGTCGCCTCAGCGTGACCTTCGTCGCATCCACCATCCCTGGCCCGATGATCGCTTCTGCGTCACGCGCCCGAGGTGGAAGCCAAGTGCCTAACTCGGGCCCGCTCGCTTTTGCGCGGGGGGGGGGCGACAACGATAGCCGTCCCTGCCGCGATCCCACGCTCGCAGTTAATTCGTACATGGCGCTGACTGACGTGCAACGACGGAGCAACGGAGAAATTGAGTGCCGCGCGGCTCGCAGTTAGCGGACCACCTGAGGGCTCAGCAGAAGTATTGCACAGACGCAACACTTCTAGTGATGCGGCAAGGAAGGCGAATCTGTGCTGCCGCTTTCGAGCTGACACCGAAGCGGCAAGGTCGAACCGTAATTTGGAGGGCGGAACATGCAAAAGTTCAGCAAACGACGCCGCAATCCCATTGCCAGCATTGTGGTATCCACGCTCGCCGCCTGCGTCGGGGCGCTCGCTGCACAGGCTGCCCATGCGCAAATGGCCAGTGCAACGCTCCAAGGCACCGCGCCTCCAGGCATTAAGGTCATCGCCACCAACATCGCAACCGGCGAGCGTCGCGTGACCACGGCTACCAAGAACGGTGATTATTTCTTGATCGCCCTGCCGGCGGGCCGTTATCGCGTCAGGGCAGGAACGCAAGTGCAGGAACTGACGCTCAGTGTCGCCTCGACTGTCGTCTTCGACTTCACCAAGACCAATCTGCGGGCTGCAGAATTGCGCCAGATTACCATTACCGGCCATCGACTTGTCGACGTTAGAACGCAAGCAGTCGGCGGTATCGTGACGCATCGCATGATCGAGACCGTACCGGAGATCACCCGGAATTTCCTCGGCTATGCCGACATCCTTCCCGGCGTCACCTTCACGTACAACGACGGCAACACCTCGTTTCGCGGCGGTACGCAGGAATCCGAGAACGACAATGTTTACATCGGTGGCATGCCGATGACTAATTTCATCCAGGGCGGCATCGCCGGCCAGTCAGGACCAAGTAAAAATCCAAACCTAGGGGACCCCGGCAACCCATTTCCACAGTCGGCCATAGCTTCGTACCGAGTCATCAATTCCAACTACAGCGCACAGTACGCCCAGGCATCCAGTGCGATCATCGTCGCCCAAACAAAATCCGGGACCAATCATTTTCATGGTAGTTCGTACGTGAGTTTCACCAATCAGAATCTTCAAGCGGAGACTCCCGCCGAGGAATACGCAACAACCCCGGGTGACCCAAAGCCCGCGGGTGCGGAGGATTTGGACTACGGAGTGTCACTGGGCGGCCCCATTGTGAAGAACAAGGCGCACTTCTTTTTTGCCTACGAACACAAGTATCTTACTCTGCCGAACACGGTATACCCGTCGACTGGGAACGGCATCCCGACCGAGGCGCAGCTGCAGTCGCTGCTGCCCGCAGACGTCTGGTCGCAATTCGGTCCGAGTGAGAACCCGTTTCACGAAAATCTGCTGTTCGGCAAGATTGACTACGAACCGGACGACAACGACCGCCTGACGTTGACCGACCTTTATCGTACGGAAAATTATATCAATGGAGCCGCCGGGCAGACCGCGGCGTCGTCGTCCAATGTGCAGGAAAGCCGCTTTAATCAGGTGGGGCTTTCCTGGCTGCACGCCTCAAGCGGGTGGACAAACCAACTGCGCGTTGCTTACGAATCGTCAGATCGCATGCCGCTGCCGTCGACCACCACGCCAGAGCGTACTTATCAGTGGTTTGGTCAAGGCCTGAATGCGACGCTGATCAATGTTGACGGACAGAGTCCGTATGCGGAGTTCAAGAACCAGCAAAAAGTTCTATCTGTTTACGATAATGTCACGCTGCCAGGCCTGCATTTCTTTGGAACTCACACGATCAAATTCGGCGTCAGTTTCCAGGGGACGAAACTGTCGTATGAAGACGCCGGACAGGGCGAGGACATCTACTACGCCGTTGACTCCACGGGCACGTATTCCACGCCTTATCAGGTTACCTATACCGACTTGTATCCGGGTGGCAAGCAGGTTGTGGGGAGCTCAAACAATGATCTGCTCGGAGCGTACTTTCAGGATGACTGGGCGATCAACAAACATTTGACCATTGATTTGGGCGTTCGAGACGACTGGCAAGACGATCCGCTTTATCAGAATTTTGTGGTCCCGCAACAGATCGTCGCCGACATTTACGGGCCTTACTCGCCGGGTTCGAGCGAGACATATGCGCAGGCGCTGGCCCTCGGCGGCGTGAACATCGGCGATTACATTGGCAACGGTCACAATCGCCCGTCCAGCAATAACATTGCGCCGCGACTTGGATTTTCTTATGACATCGAGGGTAATGGGCGCTACGTCATTTTCGGCGGCTATGCGAAAGCGTACGATTTCAACAATTTCGACCTCATGTCCCTGGAAACGACCAAAGCGGCGCTCGCCGAGCCAACGATGGATTTCTATGGTGGCGGGTACACCGTCAATAATTGCCTGACTGCCGCGGATGCCAGCCCGACATGCGTCGCATGGAACCCGGCCTACGAGAATCTCGCCAACCTTCAGAAGCTTACGACGACGCCGTATGGCGAGATCGATTTAATTAATAATCATATCAAGACGCCTTATTCCAATCAGTTTAGTCTCGGCTTTCGCACGCGCCTCGGGGCGTGGAACGCAAGCATTACGTTGTCCGAGATCGACAGTTACGATCGTATGGTCGGCGAACTCGGCAACCGCACCGCGACCGGGGCATACTACGTCGTGAACAATGGATCCATTAGTCCGGATTTTGGCGGTATTCCGGGTACGACCGGAAATCTCGTGCTGTGGAACAATGGCGGACGTGATACGGACAAGCAGGTGTTGGTGTTCTTGCAGAAGCCGTACACCCGCCGTTCCGGGTGGAGCGCGACGGTCGCTTATACCTATTCAGACGCGTACCAGAACGATTACTACTCGTATTTTACTAACAATACATACTTGTTCGATTTGCCGAAAGCGTCGATGTATCCTATGATCCCGAGCAGTGAGATACCCAAGAATCGCGTGGTCTTTACCGGGTCGATCGACGGCCCGTGGGGCATAATTTATGGCGGTAAGCTGACATTGGCGACGCCAATCGGGTTTGGAGGTGCGGAGCCGTGCCCAACCACACTCCAGCAGTGCCACCAGTTGGACTTTCCGGTAACTGGTTTTCCTACAGCGACCTGGGGCGAGACCAATCTGGATCTGCAGGCGACCAAGTATTTCAACTTGCACGTGTATGACAGCCGCGGATACGTGCGTGTGGCCGTGTTTAATGTTTTTAATTCGCCGCAGTACGCCGAAGCAAATTTCAACCCGAAAGTCGGCCCATCGCTACCGCCGCAGTATGTGACCAATGGGCCAATCTACGGCGAGCCGCTGACTCTGAAGCTCACGATGGGCATCAGTTGGTAGCGAGCCGAGCGGTGGCGTAGCGGAGCGTTGCGTGCCGGATGAAAGAGAATGGCATTCCCCGCATGGCAATCGTCGGCGGCGGTACGGCCAGCTGGATGACGGCGAGCATGCTGCGACGGTTGCTCTATCCCGAATTCTCGATCACTGTGGGTGAGTTCGAGGAGGTCGACATCATCGGCGTGGCAGAGGCAAGCATTCCCCCATTCCATACGTACAATGCGCATCTCGGGTTTGACGGGCGGGAGTTCGTGCGCGCAACTCAGGCGACTTTCAGGCTCGGCATCGAGGTCCAGGAGTGGGCCGGGCCGGGGGATTTCTATACCAATGGCTTCGGCCCGCTCGGCTTGGATTTGGAAGAACAGCCCTTGCGTCAGTACTGGACGGGGGCGCTGGACCTGGCCGTGACCAAGGATCTCGGCGTGTGTTGCTTCAATGCCCACACGGCCCGAAAGGGAGGAGTCATGCCGACCCTGGTTGACGCACCTAGGAATACAGCGCTGGAGGATATCCTCTACGCGTGCCACTGCGATGCGGCGCTCTGCGCCCGTTATTTGCGTCGGTTAGGGAGGCAGAAGGGACGCGCCGCACCGACGGGCGGATGGTCTTGGGGGGAGTTCTTCGTCGACTGCTCGAGGTTCCGCGGTGGGCTTATCGAGCAGTGCCGGCATGCCAGGTGCGACGACTGGTGGAATTGGCGGCCGTGCGGTCGTGCGGTCGTGCGTGGGCGGTGCCGTGCGAGCGCGTTACGTCGCCCGTGCCGTATACCCGCGCGACGGCGCGGCCGTCTGAAAGGCGGTGGCGCATTCCGCTGCACAATCGCGTGGGCAGTGGGGACGTATTTTCGAGTCTCCCTATGAGCGAGGACGGGACCGCAGCGGTGCTGCTCGAGAACGTCGAAGGCCTGCCGCTCCGTGAGCCGGAGTTCATGGCGTTTCACGGTGGCAAGCGCCAGCGTGCCTGGGTCCAAAATATCGTGGCTATTGGACGTCTCGCCAGGGTTCCTCGAGCCCCTGGAGTCGAGCGCAATTCACTTGGGGCACACGGCGATCGCGAGGCTGTTAGTGCTGTTTCCGGAGCGGCACTGCAGTGCTACGCTTCAACAGCGCTGCGACGCGCACATCGATGAGGAGTTCACCGGGGTGCGGGACTTCCTCATCCTGCACTGCCACGCAATGCGGCGCGCTGGAGATCGCGCTGGGGAATACCCTCGATCCGGGGGTGAAGGGTCGGGCCAAGACAATACGCCTGGAGATGAGCGGCGTTCCGGTCAATGCGCCAGTGGCCATCCGGCGAGTGGATCGCAGTTACGGCAACGTATCGCCTGTGTATCGGGTAACGGGCAGCCCCCCGTTACCCGGCGCCACAGCAGGTCGCCGCCATGAATGCGCCCACGGCTGTGTCCGCGCCACGGAATGTTCACTGGCGCGTGGGAGCGTTGCAGTTGCCGTTGCGAGCAAATACGCTGCTTTTGGTGCGCATCGTGGATCCTCGAGGGTGAAGGGCTGGTGAGGCGGGTCGACGAGAGATCGGGCGTTTTCGCACCATCGGTGCGGATGGCAAATCCAGAATCGTGGTTCTCCTGGCCCGTGATCGGTGCAGGAGTGCGTTGCGAGCTGCGCCGCTGCGGCGTTCTGGTCTGCATGAGACATGCGGCCAACGGCCACTGCGGCGCCAACGACATGGAATTGCAAGGCTTTCGAGAGCAAGAGCTTTCCGCGTCGCGTGCTGCCTGCGGGCTCGTATGATCTCGATCAGGAGACCGGTATGACTTCATGCATAAGAGCAACCGCCGAGCGCGCGACGGCAGCCGCCGTAGTGGGCCGGACGGTGAACCCGGTGGTGCCGGCTCTGCTGCTGGCGCTGATTGCATTACTATTAGTAATGTTGCCGGCGGAGGGTTCATGCGCGCCGCCGGCGCCATCAGCAGGTATTCCTGTAAGGCTGCAGTCTGGCGCCGTCCTGGCTACGGGAAACAACTGGATCTCGCTTCCGGAGATCCGCGCGAATGACGGTGCGATCGTGAGCTTCAATGTTCTATCGATGCGAGAGCGTGGCCTGCTGCAGGTGCAGGGCTCGGGAAGCGTAAACTCCGGTCCCGGCGAGAAGTGGATTCCGGAGCGTAAGCGGGTCCCGGCCGTTGCGCCCTGGGTGACTGCCGGTGCAGGTTCGGGCAGCCTGCATATTTCCCATTGGCGCCTGATCGACTACTGGATACCGGTGGCCAGTGCCCATATCGGACCGGTGCGGATCACGATCACCTACGTCACCCCGCCCCACGACCGAGCGGCGTGGATCCGTATCGCGCTGGTGAATCGGGGCAAGACGATGCAGCCGGTCAAATTCGGCATAACTGCCCGCTGGGGCGGATTGGCCCGGGTGATTTACCATCCATCCATGATCATCGGACAGCGGCTGCAATCGGCGGCCCCGGCGTGGATTCCTCGTGTTCAGGTGTTCAACTTCGTGGAGAACGACACCGTATTCGCTTGGGCGCTGGGACATCCGGACTGCGCGAGCGCGCACCACAGCGGCGATGTCTATACTGTCGGCTGCCAGCGCAGGCTCGCTCCGGGACAGCGGGCGGTTGCGAATTTCACGCTTGCTGTGGGTCTTGACAAAGACAGCGCCGAATACGCCGCGAACGTGCTGGATGCGCAATTGGCACATTGGGGCGCCGCGGCCATCCTTAACAGCGAACGACGCTGGCTCAAGCCGCGCCTGCGCACCACGGGCAATCCGCAACTCGACCTGTTCATGAACCGCAACTTGCTGTTCTCGTCGTTTTACGCGTGGGGAAGAACCCTTGACACCGAGCAATTCGTTGGAGTTACCTCGCGATCTCCCCGCTACTACGTGGCCGCGGCATACTGGGACCGCGATGCCATGCTGTGGAGTTTTCCGGCCGTGTTGGACACTGATGTCCGGCGCGCGCGTCGCGCCTTGAACTACGCGCTCACCATTCAGCTGCGCAATGCCGGAACCCACAGCCGCTTCATCGATGGTGTGGTACTGGAGCCCGGCTATGAGCTTGACGAGAATGCCGCGCCGATAATTGCCCTATTCGAGTATTGGCGGAAAACCCACGACAGCGCCTACGTGCGCGAGCATCGCAAAGCATTGGCAGTGCTGCTGCGGAAGCTGGCCGCGCATCGAGGCCTGGCAGGGTTGTACTGGACGGAGCAAGACTCCCAGGACGAGTTCCGTCGCTGGCCGTATGAGACCTACGATAACGCGCTGGTCTGGCGGGCGCTGCTCGATGCGGCCGCGCTGTATCGGGCCATCGGACAGCCGATCGTCGGGCAGCGGCTCGAGGCGCAAGCGAAACGACTGCGCGGGGCGATCATGCAGCACCTCGTGGCAACGGGGGCGCCTGGTATGAGAAAGCCGATATTCGCTTTTGGATGGAATGGCAAGCGTTACAAATTCGACAACGTTCCCCCCGGATCGGTACTAAGGCTGCCGGCGCTAGGATTCGTCGGGCAGAATAATCCCGTGTTTCGCCGCACCTATCGCTGGCTCCACTCGAAATATTTCCCGTACTCAAATCTGGGCAAGCCGTACGGACTGCCGGGTAGCTATCGGCTGCCGTACACAACATCCTGGTCGATCGCCGATGAATTGCAATTGCGCGCAGGGCGCAAGCAGGCGCTGAAGATCCTGCTGGCGAGCCCGTGGGATGGCGGGATCGTTTCCGAACAGTTAAGTCCGGAGACCGACGCAAGCGTCGGGGGAGGTGGTGGTTTCGCCACTGCGGCGGGATATCTGGCGTCTACGGTCTGTCAGCTGTATTGCCTGCCGCGATCCAGGAAGTCGTCGGCGGTTAACGGGTCAGTCAGTGAAAGGCGGTGATGGTATGTCCAGCATGAGGAGACAATGCACGACGTTCTACGGGGTCTTCGGACTGGTGTCCTCGCTGCTTGTGGTGTCGATCTGCCAGAGGCCCGTGCACGCCGCCGCTGCGGCCGGACTCGGTTCCGCAGTACCGGTGGAACGCCTGGTGATTGATGCCCGCGCAGCAGGTCGGCCGTTCCCGCACTTCTGGGACCACATGTTCGGTTCAGGCCGCGCCGTGCTCGTCTTGCGCGCAAATTATCAGCATGATCTGACGATGATGAAAGCATCGACCGGGATCCGCTTTGTGCGCTTTCATGGCTTACTGGACCGCGGCGTGGGACTGACGGGAAGGCACACTGCGGCGTTCTACAACCGATATGCCGCCGACTCCCATGGCGCTCGGGCGAGGGCGCCGTACAATTTCTCGTATGTCGACCAAATCATGGATGCGCTGCTTGCGCATGGGGTGCGTCCGTACGTGGAGCTGGATTTCATGCCGCCGGCGCTCGCGCGAAATCCGAAATTGGTGCAGTCGTTCTGGTATCACCCAGTCGTTTCCCCGCCGCGCAGCTATGCGCAATGGGACGACATGATCAAGGCGCTGGCGCGTAACTTTATCGCGCAGTACGGCATCAACGAAGTCGCCAAGTGGTATTTCGAGGTCTGGAATGAGCCAAATTTGAGTTTTTGGGGCGGCGTTCCGAAGCAGCGCAGTTACTTTACGCTGTATGATCACACCGCCCGTGCACTGAAGAGCGTCAGCAAACGCTTGCGCGTGGGCGGCCCGGCAACGGCCCAGGCCGCGTGGGTAAGTGCTTTTTTGCGCCACGCCGCCAGGGCGCACGTGCCGGTGGATTTCGTAAGCACGCACGTCTACGGCAACGACACGGCGGAGAATGTGTTCGGCAAGCACGAGAAAATATCCCGCCGCACGATGGTCTGCCGCGCGGTACGGAAGGTTCACGACGAAATCGCGCGTTCGCCGTTTCCGCATCTGCCGCTGATTCTATCCGAATTCAACGCCAGCTACAGCAACGAACCGGATGTAACCGACACGCCCTACATGGGACCGTGGATCGCGAGCACCATCCGCCAGTGCGACGGACTGGTGCAGATGATGAGTTATTGGGCATTCTCGGATGTATTCGAGGAGCAAGGAGTAATCCGCAAACCGTTCTATGGCGGGTTCGGACTGATTGCCGAAGACAACATCCCGAAGCCAGCGTTCAACGCGTTCGCATTGCTGCATCGACTTGGACATGTGCGTCTGATGCCGAACGTCAGATCGGCGCTGGTTACTAGGCGGAGGGATGGGTCGATCGTAATAGCGCTGTGGAACTACTCACCGCCGGACGGTAGCGGGCCTAAGTACACGCCGCCACCTGTGCGCCGGTCCTCTCGCGTGTTCCGGATTTCTGTGCATGCGTTCCCGGCGCGCGCGCGAGGATTTCTGTGGCGCGTCGATGATCGTCACAGTGATGTGCTGCAAGCCTTCAATGCGATGGGCCGCCCGCGGTGGCCGACGCGACAGCAGATAGCGGTGCTCCAGGCCGCGGGGCGGCTCGCGCCGGCGGAGCCGGTGCGGCTCACCGGCGGGCAGATAACGGTCAGGGTGCCGCAGCACGGCTTGTTTCTGCTGCTCCTGGATGGGCCGCAGGGTGGATGATGCCGGCGGCATCGGGACCCGGTGCGGCGCGCGGTTGCGGGGCGGGCGGCTGTGCCAGACGATGAACGGGCCGGGGCAGCGATGAGAGTCAGGACCTCGCTGCTTGTGGCCGTCGCACTCGATGTGCTGACGGCGATCGCGGTGATCGCGTGGATACGCGTCACGTCGACGGAGCGTACCCAGGCGCGACAGCTGGTGGTCGAGGTGCGCCAGCTCGGCAGCCGGGCGAGCCGGCTGGCCGAGCGGGGAACGGGCCGGGCCATCCAGGCAACGCGCGTGCCGCAGCAGCCCCTTGATCTCGCGCGGCTGCAAGCTCGGGGCGCGCTGAACGCGGTGGTCTCGCGCACGTGTCCGCCGGCCTTGATGTCGCAGGTGCTGCCGGACCCGATTTCGCCGCTGTCGCGCGGCTGCGTGCGCAATCTGGCGCGTCACCCGCGCCACATGTTTCGGGATATCGAGCGGCGCACATTCAACTTTTTCTGGCTGACCGCCAACCCGATCAGCGGATTGACGCCGGATCACTGGCCGTCACGCCACGGTCCCTCGAGCATCTCGGCCGTCGGTTTCGCATTGACGGCGGATGTGATCGGAGCCTACCGCGGCTACGTCACCCGGCATGCCGCCGCGGCCAGAGTGTTGAAAGTTCTGTCGTTCCTGTGGAGCCTTCCGCAAGGGACCGGACGGCACAGAGACGCAGGCTATCATGGGTTTTTCTACCACTTTCTCGACATGCGCACGGGCCTGAGGTATCGCAACAGCGAACTGTCAACCATGGATACCGCGCTGCTCATGGCCGGTGTTCTGACCGCCGGGCAGTACTTCGATCGCGACACGCCGACGGAACGGCGGATCCGTCGACTGGCCAAGCGACTGTACGCGCGGGTCAATTGGCGTTGGGCGGCGCCGGGCACGGACGGTTTGGTCAGCATGGCATGGTATCCGCGCCGTGGCTTTTCCAAGTGGCAGTACCGTGGTTACGACGAAGCCTCGATCCTTTACGTCCTGGGCCTGGGCTCGCCCACGCACCCGTTGAGCAAGAATGCCTGGACGGCATGGAGCGCCACGGACAAGCGCCATCTGCGCAGCCTCGGCGGCCTGACGCTGCTGTCCTTCGGTCCGCAGTTCGGCTATCAGTACACCGCGGTGTGGGTCGATCTACGGGGGATCGCGGATGCGTTCATGCGCTCCCAGGGAGAGACGTACTTTTTGAACGCCACGATTGCGACACTCGTGCAGCGCCGGTACGCGATCATCAATCCGAAGGGCTGGGCCGGCTACGGCCGCAACATCTGGGGTTTCACGGCCTGTGACGGGCCGGGATACGTGCGCGCCCCTTATCGCGGCCGGATGCGCCAGTTCTACGGCTATGCCGCGCGCGGCGTCACCAAAAACAGTGTCGACGACGGCACGATCGCGCCGACCGCGGTGATTGGCTCGCTGCTATTCGCTCCGCGGTACGTCACCGAGGCGACGCAGGCGCTGCTGCGCCGATACGGCGACATGATCTACACCCGGTACGGATTTCTCGATTCCTTCAACCCCAGCTTCACCGATGCCAAGCTGGCTCGCGCTGGCCACGTCGTGCCGGGTCGCGGCTGGGTGGCCAGCGCGTTTCTCGGCATCGATCAGGGCCCGATCGTTGCCATGATCGAGAACGAGCGCAGCCACCTGCTTTGGCGTCTCATGCGTGGCAATCCCTACATCCGCACCGGGATGCTGCGCGCGGGATTCTCCGGCGGGTGGCTCAACCGGCACCGGGCGTCCCGGCGGCGCTCCGGAGCGGCCGTGCAAGAGGCTGGACTGACCGGCTGGCGCGAAGATGCGCGGGACTCCGATCGGCTGCGCTGAAGCTCCGGTGGCAGGCGCACCTGAGTGGGTGCGATCGGCAGTCGCTCCCCTGCGGCCGGAAGCAGACTGCAGGGTCTGATCACCACAACTGCGCGCAGGGTCGCGCCACGAGTCCTCGAATTGCTCGGGTGTGATGTTCTCGACTTCCGCAAGAATGCCCGATCCGGCGATTGATAGCTGAATGTTGATCGGCCCAAGCTCCGCTCTGATCGCGGCGCTTGCCGCTGTTTGGTGATGCGGCCTCGCTCGAAGGTCGCCTCAGAGCGCACCGAGGAGTGTTGGAATCGCCCGTCGCCCGTCCGAGCGTAGGGACGCCGGCAGCCGGTGGGTTGAATGGCGGGCGTTGCGGCGGCGGCTGTCAGTAATTTCCAATCCAGGTATGAGTCTGAGCGGGGTGGTTTCTGGGGTGGGCGACTGGGTTGATCAATAGGGGGATTCTGGGGGGATTCTGCCTCAAGTCTTGATCTTCGGCTTCGATCTTTCGCTATCGATCGAAGCG
>DAHXNE010000102.1 GCA_027366635.1 Gammaproteobacteria bacterium
CGCTGACGGCGAGGGGCTGTACGTCGAAGTCACCCCGGCAGGGGGCAAGCTGTGGCGGCTCAAGTACAGATTTGGGGGCAAGGAGAATCGGCTGTCGTTCGGCCCTTGGCCGGATGTCGCCGTGGAGGCCGCCCGCGAGAACGCCGCCGACGCCCGCGCCGCCCTGCGGGACGGCAAAGACCCGGCAAGGGGGCATCGTGCCGCGCGTGGGGGCATGGACGGTGAGCGGATGGGGGCATTCGCCGCTGCCTGGGCGGACAAGCAAGCCTGGGCACCGTCGACCGAGAAGCGGGAGCGGTATCTGCTGGCGCAGTGGACCCCAAAGCTCGGGGACATTCCCGCCGCGTGCTGGCGCAGATTGGCCGCGTGTTGCGTCATGCGGTGGCGCTCGGGCACGCTGAACGCGACGTTGCCGCCGACCTGGGCGACGTGCTGGCCCCGGTCCAATCCAAGAAGTACGCGACCCTGACCAAGCCCGGTGAGATTGCCGAGCTGATGAAGGCGATCCACGGCTACGGCGGCGATCCGTCGACCTGCTACTGCCTCCGCATTCTGCCGCTGGTATTCACCCGACCCGGCGAGCTGCGCAACGCGATGTGGGCCGAGTTCGACCTGGATGGTCCCGAGCCGCTGTGGCGCATACCCGGCGAGCGCATGAAGATGCGCCGCAAGAATCCCGGCGAACATCTGGTGCCGCTGTCGACGCAAGCGGCGGCCCTGCTGCGCGAGCTGCACACGATCACCGCGACCAACCCGCACGGCCTGCTGTTTCCGGGGCTGGTGGCCGGCAAGCCCATATCCGATGCGACCCTGGGGCAAGCTCTACGCCGGCTCGGCTACGGCCCTGACCGGATCGTGCCGCACGGATTCCGCGCAATGGCGTCCACGCAGTTGAACGAGCAAGGCCACGCGCCGGATCTGATCGAGCTGCAGCTCGCGCACCGTGACTCATCGGTGAGAGCGATCTACAACCGCTCGACCCGCCTGCCCGAACGCCGGGCGATGATGCAGAGCTGGGCCGATTATGTGGATGCGCTACGCACCGGCGCGAACGTGGTGCCGTTTCGTCGAACCGGCGGCCCTGGCTGAATCATCCGAGCGCCCATCATTGCATCGCGTCTCGTTACGCGATACGCTAGAGCATGATTAGAAGCTTCCGGCATGACGGCCTTGAGCGGTTCTTCCGGACTGGCTCCAAGGCCGGCATCCGGCCTGAACACGCCAAGCGGCTGAATGTGCAGCTTGGCCGCCTAGATGGGGCGACCTGCCCGGACGATATGAACATGCCCGGCTGGCGATTTCACGGATTGCACGGCGACCTTGCCGGGCACTACGCGGTTTCGGTGAGCGGCAATTGGCGGCTCACGTTCAAATTCGAGGGCAAGGATGCCGTGCTCGTCGATTATCAGGACTATCACTAACGGAGACACCTATGACTCGCATGTACAACCCCCCGCATCCCGGCGCGGTCCTGGCGGATACCGTGCTGCGCAAGGACGGCGGCATCACCGTGACCGAGTTTGCCAAGCGGCTGCGCGTGTCTCGCGTGGCCCTCTCCCGCGTAGTCAATGGACGCGCTGCGGTGAGCGCGGAGCTTGCAATCCGGCTTGCTACCGCACTCGGCGGCTCGGCGGAATCGTGGCTCAACATGCAGACCGCCTACGACCTGTGGCACGCTGAAAAGAAGCGCCGCCCGAAGATCGCGCCAATGCGCGAGGCGACTGCCTGACGGGCGCACATGGGCGCGATATGAATGAGAACATCAGCGAGCGGCATCAGGCCGTCACCGCGATCATTCGGGTCGAGTATCCCCGTGACTGGCTCGGCTACGACGCCACGATCTGGCAGGCCGTCATCGACTGGATGCACCGCGGCCTGCAGGACGAGCTGCGGCACGGGGCGGCGCAGGCGAGGACCCTACGCGACGCTCTGGGTGTGATTCAGGAGCGCCGCGCGATCATCGAGACGAACATTGCGGGCCCGGTGCTGCCTGGCCTGGCCGCCGGCAGTGAAGTGAGCGCCACCAGCGTGCTCGGTCTGGTGGTCTCCGTGCTCGCGCAGCTGGCGGAGGATCTGGTGGAGCGCAGCCCCGCCGGCATGGCCGAGCGTCCCGACCGGGTGTTGTTCTTATGTATCGGTCGGGAGCTGGCCCGGCGCGATCTGCCCCGCCCGGCTGTGGCCGTGCTGCGCATGATCGGTGGAGTGATCGATCTGGACGTGACTGCGGCAATGGATGACGTGCAGATCCTTCATGCCGTCCAGAGGGGGGGAGCGAGCCGGCTAGACCTGGCTGTCATTGTCATGTTCCCGCGATATTTCGCTCCGACGTGACAATACTTTCGCAGGAACGCGCCATACCTTAAGGGCCATTGCCGCTAAGTTAACTTAGGAGTAATTTCTTGGCGCCGGGTATCAAGTTGTATGACGTCGCGCGAGCACGGCCGGCACAGAAGCGGCGTTTCTTTCGTTCCTCCTTGCGCTTCTCCAACAGATGATCTCTGATGCGAACGCGCAGCCAGGGTGGATCGAGCAGAGCCTCCGGGCGGGTGATGCGGGGGTGCTCTGCGTGCACTCGCTCCCATGCGAACTCGGAGCCCAGGGCGAAGGAGGTCGCCTGGAGGTAGTGGTCGATCAAGGTGGGGAAAAGTTTGTCGACCGACAAGATCTCCGGCGCCACCCCGGCGGTGGCGGCGATTTGCGCCTGCGAGGTCCGCAAGGT
>DAHXNE010000110.1 GCA_027366635.1 Gammaproteobacteria bacterium
CCCTTGACGCCCGTGGTTGCAACTACGATGTCGGCCTGCTGCATGATCGACTCCACGGTTGCTGCTTCAGCCCCGAGCGCCTTGAGGCGCACCAACGCCTGCGGATTACGGTCCGCGCCCAGCACCCGATTGACGCCATACGCCCGCAGCAAACGCACGATGCCGGTACCAGCCGCTCCGAGGCCGATCTGGCCCACGGTACTTTCAGGCAGGCTGCGCCGGGCACGCCGCGCCGCATTGATCAGCGCGGCGAGCGCAACCACCGCGGTCCCGTGCTGGTCGTCGTGCAGGACCGGCTTGCCGAGCCGCTCGCGCAGCCGAGACTCGATTTCGAAGCACTCGGGAGCGGCGAAGTCCTCGAGCTGGATCGCGCCAAAGGACAAATGAATTCCGCAGATCAGCTCGACGACCTTCTCCGGCTGGGTCTGCTCGAGCAGGATCGGCACGGCCGAGAGCCCCACCAGATCGGCGAACAGCGCCGCCTTGCCCTCCATCACCGGCAAGCCGGCGAGCGGCCCGATGTTGCCCAGGCCGAGGATCGCCGTGCCGTTGGTGATGACCGCCACGGTGCTGTCGATGCTGGTGTACTCGTGCGCCAGCTGCGGGTTGCGCTGAATCGCCAGGCACACCCGAGCGACTCCGGGCGTATAGATGTCGCGCAACGTCTGCAGCGTGTTGATCGGCAGACTCGCCACGGTGCGGATCTTGCCGCCGCGATGGCGATTGAATACCCGGTCGGATTTGCCGATGAAGCGGGCATTGGGCAACTGGCCGATCCGCTCGTAGAGATGCGGGTCGGCCTCTTCGTCCATCTCCAGCGTGATTTCCCAGACAGTCTTGCCTTCCACGCGCCGCACCGCGGTCAAGTGCTGGATGGTCAGGCCCGCCTCGGCGATGACCTGCAGCACTTTGGCGAGGCTGCCGGGCTGATGAACGGTCTCGACGATCAAAATCTCGGGTATCTTCATGATCGTGGCTACACGCGCAGATAAAGCGGTGACGCCACTATAAACGCGCCGGCTGAAAGAGTGCTGAAACGATTCGATGCGGCCCTGGCTCTCGCTGTTGCTCCTCACGCTGGTGACCCTGGTGCTGCCCTGGGACGGGGTCCGTTACGCGCGCCAGATGGAAGCGGGGCTGCGCCGCAGCGAGCGGCTCGACCTGAGCTCGCTCGCTCACACCCTGGCCGCCTCGCTCGAGGGCCGTACGCGCCTGATCTACCGGTTTCCGGCCGAAGCGCGGCACCCAGGGCCCGACACGCTGACACCGGTTCCGCTGTCCGCCCCGATCGACTTCGACACCTATCCGGAGGGTTGGCCGGCGACTCGACCGTGGCGCCGCTACGGCAGCGGCACACGTCACTTCGACATTCTTACCGGCGTCAGCGACCGCATGCTTTATGTGCTGCTGCGAATCTCCGATCCCCACCCGGTGTTCGATACGCCGCTCGCCAATCCCCTCGATCGTGCCGCCGTGGGCGATCGTGTCTGGATTGGCTTCAGCGGTCCGCAGGGCCGGCCGCACTCGGAATTCCTGCCGCTCGAAGGTGCCGGACCGCTAGTCGCTGATCGCAGCGTCACCGGGGAGTACGGCCGCCAGCAAGCGATCCCGGATCCGCGCATCGTCGGAGCGCTGCAACTGGAACCGGGCGGGTACGACGTCGAGTTCGCCATGCCGCTATCGATGATCGGCGGGCCCTTCGGCGTTCTGGTCGACGATCGCGACCGCCGCGGAGCAAATCCGTTCGTCTACGGGATGCTGAACCGGCATAACCTGCGTCCCAGGGGCGGACTGGTCGTGGCTTCGGCAGCACTCCCGGCTTACCTGCACCGTTTGCTGCGGCCGGGACTGCGTCTTTCTGTGACCTCGCCCGCCGGCGCGCCGCTGGCCCAGGCGGCCAGACCGATCGTACCGGACATTCCGGCGCCGCACGCCGGCATGCTCACCCTGCTGTTCCGCCGGCTGGCCGACGCGGACCACAACGCGCCGATCACGGCCAGCGCACCGATCCATGGCAGGGCGAACCACGGCGTCATCGCCCACCTGGAGGTCACTCAAACATCCGATCGGTGGGCGCATGTCCGCGATCAGACGCTGGAGCAGATGCTGAATCTGACGCTCGCAACCAGCACCCTCGCCTTCCTAGCCGCCGTCGCGCTCGCGGCTCAACTGGTGGCGCGTGCGCGGCGGCGGCATCGACAAGCTTCTGACTGATCCGCGCGCCACGCGCAGCCGTCCCATGATTTCGCTTGCATCGCGCGGCCTTCTCGCGCACCATTCGCGCCGCGCCGCGAGGTGTGGTGCCGCTCGCGACGTCCAACGATGGCGGTCCGGACCCTCTGGAGGTGTGACCCGCGAAATGAAGCAACGAACAGCATCGACTGGTCGTGTTCCTCGCCCCGCTCTGTGCAGCGTCAATTCCTATCTGGAAAGGAATTTCCCCGATTTCTTCGCCGAAGCCCGCTTTCAGGTGGGCGATGATGACTACTTCCTCTACGTGCGCTTCGGTCAATACCTCACCCGCACCATCGAGCAGAACCGGGCGCCTCGGCAGAAAATCAACCGCGGCTTCACCGTGCTCAACAAAATGGCGCGGGTCTCGGCCCGACACCCCGGCATCCGCCAGATACTCGTCTCGGGCGCCCTCGAGTACATCGCCGACGCGCCCAAGGCGCGCGCACTGGCACTGAAGCGCCTCTCCCCTGTCGCACAAGGTTATCTGGAAAGCCTCTGCGAGTAGGCGGCGTGAGCGCGCGCCCAGACGCTGGCCGGGCGCGTGAGGCGCTCGAGGTCAACCGCTTCTGGTTCGGTCCGGCGCCGCTGACGCCCCAGACCGCTACCGATCGCCGGGAACTCTGGTTCGGAGTCGGCGCCACGCCGCAGCGGCAGACGCTGATCGATGCCAGGGTTCGCGAGCGCTTCGGGCCTCGAATGCAGCGAGCGGCCCGCGGCGAGCTCGTTGGGTGGGCAGCCAGTCCCCGCCGCTCCCTGGCGCTGATCCTGCTGCTCGACCAGTTTCCCAGGAGCGCCTTCCGGGGCACGCCGCGCGCCTTCGCCACCGATGAGCAAGCGCTCACCCTGGCTATCTCGGCCATTCAGGCCGCCGCGGACGCGGCACTGTCCCCGATCGAGCGGGTCTTTCTGTGCATGCCGCTGCAGCATGCCGAGCGGCTCGACGTCCAGGAGGAGTCGCTCTCGACCTTCCGGCGGCTTCGGCAAGAAGCTCCGCGGGAATTCCGGCCCTTCCTGGCCGACGTGCAGGCGCTGGCCGAACGGCGCCATTCGATCGTCGAGCGCTTCGGGCGCTTTCCGAGCCGCAACCGCAGTCTCGGCCGCCCGAGCACGCCCGAGGAGATCGCGTTCCTGTCCGCCGACACGGGCGCTTGCGCATTCTGATCGCCGCACCGTCCCCGGCGGGCCACCGAAGCGCGATGTGTCGAGTTGGTGCAACGGGGAGTCACTTCGGTGCAAATTCGTGCGTCGCAACGGCACCAGCGGCCGCGCAACCGGTTGACATGCGCATTTCTTGCGGCGAGTTGCCCTGGCACGGCGCTTGCTTGTTTCCCGACACACGAACTGTCGACTGCAGCACCGATGCGCCTGTCCCATCCCCCGCCGACCCGAAGCCTCAGAATTTTCTGCGTGGCCGCACGCCATTGCAGCTTCAAGTTCGCGGCCGACGAGTTGTTCCTGACGCCTTCGGCGGTCAGCCACCAGATCAAGGAGCTGGAATCCGCGCTCGGCGTGCGGCTGTTCGAGCGCAAGCCCCGCTCGCTCGAGCTGACCCATGCCGGTGCCACGCTGCTCGAGGAAGCCGAGCCGCTGCTCGAGGCGCTCGATCGCAGCGTGGCCCAGATCGCTCGCGGCGGTGGCCGGCACACGTTGCGGATCCAACTGCCACCTTTCTTCGCCAGCGAGCTGCTCCTGCCGCGGCTCGGCGCCTTTTGCGACCAGCACCCGCAGATTGACATACGGATCGATACGCACGACCCGCGGCCCACGCTGCATCCGGCCAACGCGGACGCCTCGATCTTGCTGCGCGATGCGCCGCCGCAAGGCATGGAGTATGCGCGCCTGTTTGCGCTGTCGCTGACCGCGGCATGCGCGCCGGCGCACCTGCCGACCGTGGCGCGCCTCGGCGGCGGCGTGTTCCGCGAATTGGCGCTGATCGTGCACAAGCTCTCCCCCAACGCCTGGAGCAGCTGGGCGCAGGAGATCGGGCTCGCCGCGCCGGAGCCGAGAAGCGTACTCGAGTTCGACACCATGCACGCGGTGGTGCGCGCCGCGGAACGCGGCCTCGGCCTCGCGCTGGTGCCCACCGCGCACTGCGACACATGGTTCCGCTCCGGAACGTTGGCACGCATCTTCGCCTTCGAACTTCCCACGGCCGACTCTTACTATGTAGTCAATCGGTCCAGGGACGCCGACCGGCCCGACGTGCGCACGTTCATCGCCTGGACGCGCGAGCAGTTCAGCGGCCCACAGCCGTCCGCGGCATGCGCATGAACAACCGCTCATGCGCGCCGCAAATCTTCTCGCTTGTGAACCAAACACACCGCCCGTATCGTGGCTTCGGACGCTCATGAAGCGTACCGCGAGCCACCAAATCAGGAGAGAAACATGTCACCACAAAACCGCATACGCCGCTCGTTGTCCCTGGCGCTGTGCACCGGGGTGACTCTGGCGACGTCACCGGTCACATTCGCGGGCGGTCGAACCGTTCCGTTCGTAGTGAAAATCTACGCCAGCGCGCCCGGCGGAGCCGAGCTGCTCTCGGGACGCTATCCGAGTGCGCTGCGCCAATTGCGCAAGTACGGCGCCGGCGCGCTCGATCCGGCCGCCGTCAACGCCAACAGCTGCGTCGCCTACGCGATGACCAGCAAGTGGCAGCAGGCGAGAACCGCGTGCGACGCCGCCGTGCAGACCGCAGACGCGCCACACTTCCAAACCGCGCCCTGGGCTATTTCGGGGGGCTACAGCCCGAATCGGCGCTTGGCGGTCGCCTACTCGGACCGCGCGGTGATGCGTTGGTTTTCGCACGACCGGGCGGGCGCCCGCGCCGATCTGGCCAAGGCGATGGCGCTGTCGCCCGAGGCTGATTTCATCGCCCGCAACGAGGCAGCTGTGAAATTTCACACCGCGGAGGTGCGCACACGGTAGTTGACGGATCCGGGAGGCGGGGCGTTCCCTCATAACCCCCTCATGAGCACGCCTCGCCTTCCGGAGTCTGCACCGAACCCCCGCGAACCGGACGGGTCCGGGAGACGGAACGTGCGCTCACGCTTGACGAGCCTGCTCCGTCTCCCGGAATCCACTTCGGACACGACCTGACAAGGAGGAAGCTGGGCAGCCGGGAAGCTGACGGGAACGGGAGACGGGGCGACCCATGCCCCCTCATGGCGAGCCTTCGTCTCCCGTCATCTCGGGGCTGAACTGCGCATCGGTCAGCCGCATCCGCGCCATTGGCCCGAAGCTCTCGAGCTGCGCGCCGATGCGCCCAGCGTCGCCGATCACCACCAGCACGGTGTTGTGCGGATCGGGAAACGCCTCGGCTATCACCGCGCGCGCCGCATCCGGATCCACCGCCGCGAGCTGCGCCGCGTAGTCGTCGATGTAGCGGGTGCCCAAGCGGAAAAATTCGACTTCCGCGAGCGCGGCGGCCCAATCGGCTGCCGTTTCCAGGCCGAGTGCGTACTGACCGAGCGTGTATGCGCGGGCTGACTGCAACATCTCGCCACTCACCCCCTCGCCACGCAAGCGCTCGAGTGCCTGCAGCGCCAGGCGGATGGCTTGCCCCGTGTTGGCGGTCTCGACGAATGAACGGATGGTGAAATCGCCGCCCACGCTGCCGCGCACGAATCCCGAGCGCGCGCCGTACGACAACCCGGACTTGATGCGCAGCTCGGCGTTGAGCAGCGAGGTGAACCGTCCGCCGAACAGCGTGTTCACCAGATCGAGCGCGGCACGGCGCGGATAGCGCTTGGCCACTCCCGGGGCGCCGATCCAGAAATGGCTCTGCGTCGCGCCCGGCGCGTCGACCAACAGGATGCGCCGGGGGGACGCGGCCGGCGGCGGCGCCAGTGGCGGCGGCGGCGCGGATGTGCGCGGCCAGGTTGAAAAAGCCGTCCGCACCGCGGCCTCGGCCCCGTTCAGGTCGAGATCGCCAGCCAAGACGAGCAACAGCCGATCGGCGCCGAACTGCGTACGGTAGTAGTCGCACACGTCCGCGGGCGTGATGGCGGCCAGAGATGACTCGCTGCCGTGCACCGCGCGGCCATACGGGTGCGCGCCGAACAGCAGCGCCCGGCCGTACGCGTCGAGCAGCTCGGCGGGCTCGGAGTCCTTCACCGCCTTGATGAATTCGATCTGCCGGTCGCGCAGTCGCTCGAATTCGTCGGCGGCAAGCTGCGGCGCGCGCAGCGCATCGGCGAGCAACTCGAGCATCAATCCCTGGTCTCGCGCCATGAACTGGCTGCGCACGGTAATCGCCTCGGGACCCGCAGCGGCGCTAAAGCTGCCGCCCGCGCCCTCCACGGCCTCGGCGAAGGCATACGCATCGCGCCGGCCGGCGCCCTTCTCCAGCAGGGCCGCAACCAGCGAGGCGACCCCGGGGAGCCTGGGCCGATCGGCGCCCGCGCCGCCGCGCAGCAGCACCTGGCACGCCAGCAGCGGCACTTCGCGGCGCGGAAGCAGGATCAGCGTCGTCCCATTCTCGAGCTCCAGGCGCTCGTGCGCCGGCACGCGCACCATTCAGCGGCCAGCCGCCGCAGTCGCGCCGCTACAGGCCAGGATGCCCACGGTGCGCCGGCTGGCGAGGAAGATATTCGCGGCTGCGCTGCGCAGATCCTCGCGAGACACGGCCGCAAGCCGCGCCGGCGCATCGAACAGTGCCGCCCATCGGTCGTGGAATACCGCGTACTCCCCGAGCAGGTGCGCCTTGCCATCGATGGTCGCCAGACGCTTCCAGAATCCCACCATCGCCAGATTGCGCGCCCGGTCGAGCTCCGCCTGGGTCACACCTGCCTCGATCACACGCGCCAGCTCCGCGTCGAGGGCGGTCAGCGCATGATCCGGATCGGCATCCTGCGGCAGCGTGAGCGAGACCCAAAGCAACCCCGGGTCGAAACCTTCCTGCCAGTGCCCGCCCACTTCTATCGCGATGCGCCGCTCCTCCACCAGCGCGCGGTGCAGACGCGACGCATCTCCCTCCATGAGCACCGACATCAGCAGGTGAACCGCGCTCGCCCGCTCATCCGCGGCCGCGGGCGCCTTGTAGGCACACTGCACCAGCGGTGTCTGGACCTTGCGGCGCATACGTACGCGCCGCTCCGTAAGCTGCGGCGGCTCGCGCTCCACGACCGGCGCCGGTGGCGCCTGGGCCGCGATCGGTTCGAAATACCGGCCAACCAGCTCCAGCGCCGCGTGCGGATCGAGGTCTCCGGCCAGAGTCAATGTCAGGTTGTTCGGCGCGTAGTAGGTGCGGTGGAAAGTCTGCAGGTCCTCCAGACGCCACGCCCGGATATCCTCGGGCCAACCGATGGTCGGAAATCGGTAGGGATGCGTGGTGAACGCGGCCGCCTGCACCTGCTCGGCAAGCAGCCCGTGATTATTGTCTTCAACCCGCAGACGCCGCTCCGAGGCCACCACGCCGCGCTCGCTCTCGATCAACTCGGGCGCGAACGCCAGGTTGGCCACTCGATCCGCTTCGAGCGCGAGGACCAGATCCAGGGCGCCGGAGGGAAACCAGTCCTCGTAGACAGTGACGTCATCGCTGGTGAAAGCATTGTTGGCCCCGCCCTGCGCCTCCATCAGCCGATCGAACTCTCCTGGCGCGCGCGCGCGCGTGCCGTTGAACATCATGTGCTCGAAGAAATGCGCGAGTCCGGTGATTCCGGGCCGTTCGTTACGGCTGCCCACCCGGACCCAGAGATTGAGGGCCACATTGGGAATGTGGTGCACCGGCCAGACGATGATCTGCATGCCATTGGCGAGTCGCCGCGCATGCACCTGCGCACGCCCCGCCGGTTCGGCAGGGCCATACACCGCTGAGCGTGCCAGGGCGGTCCGTTTCATCAATCCAGTGTACGCCCGGGGGCCCCAGAGCGTGACCGCCCCGCCGCCGCGCTACGACGCAATGGGGACCGCCCGCTCCGCCGGAAGAGGGATTCGGCCTGAAAACACGCTCACGCCTTCGGTTAAGCTAATTCTTCAGCGGCAGCGGATCGGTTGGCTGAAATCATGCCGTCCGCGGTCAACTCTGCAAGAATCCGCCGCTCAGCCCAGGTCGGTCCGGTCACCCGATCGAGAAATCCGCAATGACCACCGCGGCGGGTCACAGTGATTCGCAACCTCGGCGGGTGGGCCAGACGCACGAGGTCTTGCGCCGGAATGATCGGATCGTCGAGCGCCGTGATGATCAGCGCCGGCACCTCGAGGCTGGCCAGCCGCGCGCCGACCAGCGCATATCCGCTGAGATAGGCATCGAGACTGGGGAAGTCTGTATACCGCTGGATCAGCTCTGCGGTGAGGCGGCGCAGGTCATACAGGCCGCGTAAGTCGCTGAGATTATACTCCGCTGGCCACGTGGTCTCTTTCTTGAGCAGCGAGCGCCACCACTTGCGCGCGAAATACAGCGCGTACGCGTGAAAGCCCGTCTCGAGGGCCCGCAGAGTTGCTTGCGGATCGAGGACCGGGGAAACGGCGATGACCGAGCGCAGATCGAGATCCGCAGCCCGCGACTCGGCGGCCGCCCGCAGCAGAAAGTTGCCGCCAAGGGAAAAGCCGACCAGCCGTATGGGCCGGCCGGTCAAGCGCCGCAGCGCGCGCAAGGCGCCGCATACCTCGGCCAAACGGCAGGAGTGAAACAACCCGGGATTCAGGTGGTGGGTCTCGCCGTGGTCGCGCAAATTGAGCCGGAATACGTCGAATCCTCGCTCGTAGAGCTGCTGTGAGAGCGACAGCACGTAGAGCGATTCCGCACTGCCTTCCCAGCCGTGCAACACCACCACCGGATCGCCTCCCGGGGCGCCCGTCGAGCGCCAGCACTGCAGGCGAACGCCCTCGCCGCACTCCAGCAGCAGCTCCCGTTGGGCGGCGAGCAATGGTGCGGCGCGGCGCACGATCGCACCACGGCGCACCGAGACGCTCGCCAGCATCGACTGCAGATGACGACTGCGCAGCCACAGTGGCGGCTGAAAGCCGTCTTCCGGCGCCGGCAGCGCCGACGACTCGCATGCGCCCTGGAAACTACCCGCGTCCCGCGCCTGTTTACTCTGCACCTGCGCCTCTGCCGGTCCGCTCGACCCATGCTGCCAGTTTAGCGTACTGTCGGCGCGGCGGGCACGGGTACCGGCTCCGCGGGCACGGGATCCACGGCTGGCGGCTCGTTCGAGCGCCTCGCCCCCCCCTGGCGGCCAAACACCCGCCGCGCCACACCCGGCTCAGGGCGGTGGCGGCCTCACTCGCGGATGCCCGAGCTGCGATCCAACAGCAGGACCGCGGCGGCGAACAGGATGGCCACCGCCGCCGCCATGATCGCAAACGCGACCCACACGCCGACATCGGACACGCCCAGAAAACCGAAGCGGAACGAGTTGACCATGTACAGAATGGGGTCGACCAGCGACAGGTGACGGGCCCACACCGGCAGCGTATTGATCGAATAGAACACCCCGCCGAAGTAGATCAGCGGCGTGAGCACGAACGTCGGGATGATGCTGATCTGGTCGAAGCTCTTGGCGAACATCGCATTGAGGAATCCGCCGAGCGAGAATGTGACCGAAGTCAGCACTGCCGCCGCGACGATGATCGTCGGATGCAGAACCGGCAGGCGGGTAAAGAACATCCACACTCCGCTCACCACCAGGCCGACCATGGCGCCGCGCATGACGCCGCCGGCCACGTAGCCGGAGACGATGATCCAGCTCGGCAACGGCGACACCAGCAGCTCCTCGATGTGCCGGCCGAACTTCGCGCCGTAGAAGGACGACACCACATTGTTGTACGAATTGATGATCACCGCCTGCATGATCAGCCCGGGCGCGATGTATACCATGTAGGCGAAACCCTCCATGGTGCCGATCCGCCGGCCGATGACACTGCCGAAAATCACCAGGTAGAGCGTCGCGGTCACGGCCGACGGCAGGATGGTCTGGGGCCAGATGCGGACGATCCGGTGGAACTCCCGGATGAGGATAGTCTTGAAGCCGATCCAGCGCGCCCGGCCGAGCGCCAGCGGACGCGGCGGCGCCCGTTCGACCACGGTGCTCATGCCGCCGCTCCCTTCTCCACCAGGCGTATGAAGATCTCCTCCAGGCGATTGACTTTGTTGCGCATCGAGATCACTTCGATGCCGAGTCCCGAGAGACGCGCGAACAGATCATTGAGGTTCTGCTCCGTGGATACCCCGATCTCGAGGGTGTGCTCCTCGACGAGCTTCACAGAGTATCCGGACAGCGGCGGCGCCTGCGGCAGCGGGTTGCGCAGGGTGAGCACAAACGTCTCGGTATGGAGCTTTCTGAGCAGATTACTCATCCGGTCCCGCTCGATGATGCGCCCGTGGTCGATGATGGCGATGTTCCGGCAGAGCGTCTCGGCCTCCTCGAGATAGTGCGTGGTCAAAATGATGGTCGTGCCGCTCTGATTGATCTGACGCAGGAACTCCCACATCGAGCGACGGACCTCGATGTCTACGCCGGCGGTTGGCTCGTCCAGGATCAGCAGCCGCGGCTCGTGCATCAGCGCCCGGGCGATCATCAGCCGGCGCTTCATCCCGCCGGACAGCGCCCGCGAGGCATGCTTGCGCTTATCCCACAACTGCAGTTGCTTCAGGTACAACTGCGCGCGCACGCGCGCCAGCGGGCGAGGAATGCCGTAGAAGCCCGCCTGATTGATCACGATGGTCTCGGGCGATTCGAACTGATTGAAGTTGATCTCCTGCGGCACCACGCCGATGCAGCTCTTGGCCGCCTCCAGCTCGCGGTCGACGTCGTGGCCGAAGATGCTGGCCCGGCCACCGGTCTTGCGCACCAACGAGGTGACGATGCCGATGAGAGTGGTCTTGCCGGCACCATTGGGCCCGAGCAACGCGAAGAAGTCCCCCTCCTCGACGGCAAGATCGATACCCTTCAGAGCCTGGACGCCGTTGCCGTAGGTCTTGGTCAATCCCTGGACGGAAAGCGCATTCATCCGCCAAGAATCCCTTACCCGGCTCCCTTGTGCAATGGCCCATCCGGGGGATTGCCCGTGGGCCCGGCTGTTCACGGGGCGAAGTACTGCGCCAGATAGTCCTCGAACGTGCCCCGATCGGCCGCCTCGGCGGCCGACTGCCGATCAAGCGACTCGCGCGCTTCGCGGGCGAACTGCGCCAGCCGGGCCTCGTTCGGCGGGTACATGTCCAGAAAATATGCCTTGTGCTGGCGCGACATCCGCAGGGCCAGCTGGGAGAACGTCTCCCCGGTTGCTGCAAGCTCGCCCATCATGCGTGCCGACGGGGTACGAGCGACGTCCTCGAGCTTGGCCCTTTGCACCTCGAGCGCCAGCGAATACGGCCGCATCGGATTGCCACGGTCCAGGATCTCGCAGGGACCGGCCATCTCCTCCAGCAGTTCCCGGGCCCACTCGCGCATGGCGACTTCGCGCCCGTCGCGCCACAGAGTCAGACCGGGCTGGCGGCCGCGATGGGCGACCTCGAGGTGATTGTGATCGAGCGCCTGCTGCTCGGCGGCCGCGATGGGCGGGCTCTCCTTCAGCAGACACAGGGCCACGAATGCCTCGAGAAAGCGCAGCTTGTTCTGATTGACGCCGACCGGATCGAAGGCGCTCACATCGAGGGCGCGCACCTCGACGTACTGCACGCCGGCGCGCCTCAGCGCCTGGGTAGGCCGCTCTGCGGAGTGGGCGATACGCTTTGGACGGATAAAGCTATAGTACTCGTTCTCGATCTGCAGCAAGTTCGCGTTGAGCTGGCGGTAGACCTCGCCGGTCCGCACTCCGAGAGCGGCGTAGGGTGGGTGCGGCGTGCTGATCGCCCGGCTCAGATCATCGACGTACTCCTCCAGGCTGTTCACCGACACGCTCAGGTCGGCCTGACTGCGGTTGCGATAGCCGATATCGCTCATCCTGAGGCTGGTGGCGTAGGGCTCGAAAGCGGTGTCCGCGTTCAGCTCGGCCATCGCATGCGGCCGCCCCCGCAGGAACGACTTGCACAACACCGGCGAGACACCGAACAGATACAGCACCAGCCAGCCGTGGCGGCGGTAATTGCGCAGCAAATCGAAGTAGCGCGCCGAGACGAATTCCTGGCCGTGCGCGCGCGATTCCAGCGCCGCCGCGTAGACGGGCCAGAAGCCGGACGGGAACGAGTAGTTGAAATGCACACCCGAGATAGCCTGCATCATGCGTCCGTAACGCAATCCCAGACCTTCCCGATAGATGCTCTTCATGCGTCCGATGTGCGAATTCCCGTAGCGCGCAATGGGAATTTCCTCATCCCGCTCGATCCGACAGGGCATGCTCGTCGCCCACAGCAACTCCTCGCCGATGTGGCGGTAGACGAACTGATGCAGATCCAGCAGGTACTGCAGCAGCTCCCAGGTGGTGGTGAAGGTCGGCGTGACCAGCTCGATCAGCGCCTCGGAGTAATCGGTGGTGATGTGCTCGCCGGCGAGCGCCGAGCCGAGCGCGGCCGGGTGGGGCGTCTGCGCGATCCGTCCGTCGGGCGTCACGCGCAGCGACTCTTTCTCGACGCCGCGCAGGCCACCTTGCAGAATCTCACGCTGCCCGCTGTTGATCAGAGCAGCCAGGCGTCGTTCGAGCACGAGATCGCGGACCGGCCCGTTCATGTGGCGTATCGTCCTGGAATCACGATGCTTTCATGCGGTCGAGGAACGCACGAATGCGCGCCGCATTGGTGCCGATGTCGCCCACGCCCACTCGTGATTCGCTCCTGACGTCGATGCGCGACCCGGAACCGTGCGGCCGCACGCGCACCACCACGTCGTCCTTGAAATCGAAGAACAACGTGTGCGCTGTCGCCTCCAGGCGCCCGTCGGCCGGCACGTACGCATCGATGCGCCAGCCCAGCGCCTGCGCCACTCGGCGGGCCTTGGCCAACGCCTGCGCCGGGGAGAGGCTCATAAACAGCGGCTTGATGTACGGATAGTACTTGGCCTGCAGCGCCGGCACATCGATTGTCTTGTCGCCGAGGCGCTCCTCGCGGATGTATTGCGGCGCAACGGTGGCATGCGCTCGCTCCCGCAGTGGAATGACCGCGACGAACTTCGGGGGATTGGCCGGATCGGTGGTGATGTCGTTGATCGGAGGGGTGTGCTGCGCCCTGTAGATCCACGATGCCCCGTACGCGGTCAGGGCAAGCCCGATCACGATGCCCACCACAGCGGCGGTGCCCGGGATGCGCGCGCGCTTCGCCGTACCGAACAGCACGCCAATGATCGTGACGGCGGTTCCCGCGACGATCACCACGAAACCGATCATTAGCGTCAGCAGCGCCACACTGACGCTCGTCAGCGCGAAACGGTTCAGCGGACCGGCAATGCCGGCCGCCAGAAGCCCCGCGCCGAGAATCCACAGGCCCAGGTGCGTCACCCGTCCGGGCCACCGCGGGGTATGCAATGAGGGGAATGCAGTGGTGCTCATGGACGGATCCCAGAGTTAGACGCGGCACTTGTTGCCCCGCGCCGATTCAGGCATCTTGCAGCCTCACAGCGAGCTGCGCAACCGAGAATCATCATGATCGGCATCATCGGCGGTACGGGTCTGTATCGCATGAACGGACTGGAAGTGGACGAGTCGCAGGAACATCAAACCCCGTATGGACCGCCCTCATCGCCGGTGATGCTGGGCAGGCTCGACGGCCGGCCCGTGGCGTTCCTGGCCCGCCATGGGCTGCAGCACGATCTGCTGCCGAGTGAGATCAACTACCGGGCCAATATCTGGGCACTGAAGAGCGTCGGCGTGCGCACCGTGGTCGGCGTATCCGCGGTCGGGAGCCTGCGCGAGGAGATTCGGCCGGGCGACCTCGCCCTGCCGGCGCAGTATCTCGACTTCACCAAAGGGGTGCGCGCGGCGAGCTTCTTCGGCCAAGGCATGGTGGCGCACATCTCGACGGCACATCCCTCCTGCAAGGCCACGAGCGCGCTGCTCGCCCGCTCGGCCGCTACGCTCGGCCTGACACTTCATCGAGACAAGACCTATGCCTGCGTCGAGGGCCCGCGCCTGGGCACGCGGGCCGAGAGTTTCTGGCTGCGCGCCGCCGGCGCCGATCTGGTCGGCATGACCAACATACCGGAGGCGTTCCTCGCGCTGGAGGCGCAACTCGGCTACTGCACCGTGACTGTGGCGACCGATTACGATTGCTGGCTGGACGACCCGGCGCAACACGCCTCGGTGGATCAGGTGATGAACCAATTTCGCGATAGCTTGACGCGGGTCCAGCGGCTGATCGCCCGCGCGGTCGCCGATTACCAGGACGACGAATCACGGCCATGCCGCAGGGCATTGCGCTCGGCTGTGGTGACGCCGCGTGAGCACCTGAGCGCGGCGCAGAAGGATATTCTCGACTTCCTCGCCCGCTGACCGGGCGGCTTGCTCAGCGGGGCGCGCCCGCGACGCCCCCCAGATCTTCCGCGCCGGGCTCGGTCAGCGCCAGCTCGCGCAGCAGCGCGTGCAGGCGCCGGCGCGCCGGGCGGGTGTCCCCGGCCAGCTGGTCCACGGCCCGGGCCAGATCCGCCGGAGTGTCGACGTCGTAGGAACCGGCGAGTCTGGTGACGGCTCGCCCGCTGTGCGCACACCGTCGCTCGAGCGCCTCGCCGAGCGACGCCTCACTCCAAGGCAGATCGGTCAGATCGGGCCAGGCGACCCGCGAGCCCATCAGGGTCACCCCGCCGTCGGCGGCCGGGATCAGGACGATATCGCTGTGATCGAGCGCGGCGCGCGCTGCGGTCAGATCCTCGAGCCGCATGGAAGGCGCATCACTACCGATGAACAGCACCCGATCGCAGCCTCGAGCGCGCACAACGGCATCGACCTTGGCAATCCGCTCACCGAGATTGCCGTGCGGCTGTGGCACGACCCATGCGGGCCGGGATACGAGGCGTCCGGCCCACTGCGCATCGGACGCTTCGGCCGGTGAAATGATCAACTGGTCCGGCCATGCGGCCGCGTCTTCCAGCACACACTCCAGGAGCGCGCTTGCCACGGCGAGCGTTTGGGCTTCGCCCAGACAGCGGGCCAGGCGCCGCTTGCCGGTGCCTGGCACGGGCTTTCGGCAGAAGAGGGTCAGCGCGGGCCGCGCTCGCAGGGCATCATTAGACATAAAACATACGATTGGCGCCCGAACAGTTGGCCCACGCGGCGCTCGGCGACGACAAAGACCATGCGCCGCCGGCCGAGCGGCCCTGCGTGCTCAGCGTTCGAGCTTCACGAGAGCCAGTGCGTGCGGAATCAACCGCAGGCTCAGCTGAGCAGACGCGCCGTGCAGAGCCACGATCCGTGGTGGCGGCAAGCGTGCAGCCTCGCGCAGGACCCGCGTTTGCTCGAACGTGGGGTCGGCCGGCCGGCCCATCGCCCGCCAAGCCGTCAGCGCCGAGCCGTGATTGCGGTCGACGACCCAGATGTACGCATAGCGCGCGCCCGCGACATGCTGCAGTTGCAGCAGGTCCGTCCGAATGTGTCCGCCGGGCCCGGGCGGCGCGTAATTCCACACCGCGATCGACAGCATGCCGTCGGGCCGGCGCGTCACGATCACCGAATGTGACCGATTCGCGAGGCGCACGTCACCGAGCCAGTGCAGAAGCTTGAAGTCGTTGAAGGAGGCCTTGGGGATGTCGTCCACGGCGATCAAGCCGAAACCGCCGTGGAACGGCGTCTTGACCACCCCTTGTTCCTCGAACACATCGGAAAACGTCCAATACGACATGAGGTGGACGAGGCCGTCGGTGGCACGGATGGTGTTGGCAAGCCACGGTCCGATATAGGGCGAATCGGTGACGTCGATTTCATCGCCGGTATACGTGGCGTTGAATTCGCTGAGGATGATCGGCAAGTGCGGCAGCGGTGATTCGGCGACCTGGCGATGAACCTTCTCGACGGCACGGATCACCATGTCGCGGCGAGAGATGTGCTCGTGCTTGTGGAATACGTTTTCCGCCGTGTCATCGCCGTAGACGTGGGTTGAGATGAAATCCACCGGCACATGCCGACTCACGCAGTGGCGGATAAACGCGCCGATCCACGCGGTCTGCGCCGTGGCCGGACCACCCACGCGCAGCAGGGGGCTAACGCTTTTCAGCGCCCGGGCCGTCACGTCGTACAGGTGGAAGTACGTCGCCTGCTTCGGAGTACCCGCCCAGAACGAGAGGTTCGGCTCGTTCCACACTTCGAAGTACCAGCGCGACACTTGCCGGATGCCGTAGCGATGGATCAGGTGGCGCGCGAAATGCTGGATCAGTTGCCGCCACAATGCCCAGCTCTTCGGCGGGGACACGTTCGGGTGGTACCAGAAGCCATTGCTGATTTGATGTGCCGCGAGCGCCGGCGGCATGAAGCTGAGCTCCACGTAGGGGCGCACGCCGTTCTTCAGCAGGCCATCATAGATCGCGTCGACGTTCGTGAAGTTATAGACCGGCCGGCCGCGCGCATTGAGGTGAACGATCCCGACCCCGCGATCGAAGATGCCGTGAAAGCGAATGAGGCGCAGCTCCGTCGCTCGCTTGACCTGGCGCAGGTCGCGCCGGTAATCCGCGCGCAGCGACAGGATCGCGTGGCCCGAACCGAACATCTGCTCCCAGAAGTGCGGGAACGGCTGCCCCGGCGCAGCGCCGTTTACGAGTATGCGCACTGGCGCCGCGTGACGCGGCGCGGCCCGCACCAATGGAGCGCAGGCGGCCATTGCAACGAGAGCGAGCACGAGGCAGCGTGGTCGCGCGCATCGCGGCATGCTCCTGGACCTCATGCCCGGTCATCCCGCGCCTGCGCGCGCTGAAAGGCGGGACGGGCGACCACACGCTGCACGTAAGCTTCGATCACCGCTGATTTCTCCATCAATGGGCTCTGCCCAAACATCGCGAAAGTCGTGCCATATAGTATATCGGCGCCGCTGAAATGCTCGCCGAGCAGATACGGCCCGTGTTCCAGCCTGCGGATCAGCACCGGCATCGCCTCCTCGACCGCGACCCACCCAGCCGTGCCGCGCGGGACCTCGACATTCAGGAATTTGGACACGAAGGCCGGCTCCAGCACTCCGCTGTAATAGGCCAGCCACGACAGGTAGGCGCCACGATCCGGGCTACCGACCTTCGGGCCGAGCCCGCGCTCGGGAAACCGGTCGGTCAGATACAAGGTGATGGCGGAGGACTCGAACACGACCGACCCGTCGTCGTCGATCGCGGGCACCTTGCCGTGCGGATGCGGGTTGGCCGGATCCACCGCCCCCGTGCCGTCACGCTTGCGGACCTCGACCTGACGAATCTCATAGGGAACGTCCAGCTCCTCGAGTAGGAAAATAAAGCGTGTGGACCGTGTCCTGGGGTGATGAAACAGGGTAATCATGGCGGGCTCCTCGCCGGGCATGCCGTGCGGGCGAGCATGCTGCTTCGAGTCGACTTGCGCAAGACCCGGCCGCCGATCCGCCAACTCATCCCGCGCTGCGCCAGAGCACAGAATCCTCCGGCAGCTCATCGAGCCGACGCGCGGTGTAGTCGTACCCGGCTTGAATCGCCCGCTCGAACGCCTGCCAGTCGAGCATGTCGATATCGGCGAGCGGCGGGCGCAGCAGCAGATCCGTCCTGCCGCGCTGCGCGGCGGTGAGCGTCGTGCTGCCGACCATGCCGGTACGCCACAGAATCTGAAAGATGCTCGGCAGCTGCCGCCGCGCCCTGATCCAGCGCAAGAACTGCCACGGCTGGGGCACGTCGAGGTCCCCGCCAGAAGTCGTGAAGGCGCGATCCGCCCCCGAATCGCAGCCGATCACCGGTCCGCCACCACGCTCCAGCATGATGTCGACGGGCAGATTGTTCATGGCGCCGCCGTCGACCAGCACCTGCCCGGCGTGCACCACGGGCGGCAGCACGCCCGGCACCGAGACCGAGGCGCGCAGCGCCCGCCAGAGTTCGCCGTGACGGTGCACGTAGGGGTACCCGGTGGTCAAATTCGACGAGACGCAGAAGAACGACAGCGGCAAATCCTCGATCGAGAGCTCGCCGAACGCCTCAAACAACATGCGACTGACCTTGCGGCCTGACACCAGCGACACGAACGGCAATGTATAGTCGCTCAACGGATTGGACTCGACGAAGTAGTGCCGGAACCGGTCGGTCAGCTCCGCCACGCTCCAATGGCCGGCGACGGCGGCGCCGAGGATGCCCCCCATGCTGGTCCCGCCCACCAGATCGAGGGGAATTCCGGCCGCACGCAACGCCTTGACGGCACCGATGTGCGCAAAGCCGCGTGCGCCGCCACCGGACAGCACCAGCCCCACGGCGCGACCGGTCAACACTCTGGCAAGCCGCGCATAATCGGACGGGGACTGCACGTGATGATGCGGGATGTCGGGAAGATCAGCGAGCCAACGGGCGGCGGCGCCCGTCTCGATCCCGGTATCGTGCGCCAGGACCAGCTCCAAACGTTGCGGTGTCAGGCTGTTATCGTGCGGCCAGCGCAGCGCGCCCCAGCGACCCGCCGGACTGTCCGCGCGCGCCAGCAACAACAGCGCGTCCGCCTGCCGCTCGCACAACTTCGTCCAACGGCTCGGCGTGGGATCGGCCACGTAGACGACGAAGTCATTGGCCGCCTCGATGTTGTTGAACCATTGACTGGTTTGCGTGTCCGCGCGCACGCTCCACACCAACTCCGCGCGCCCGAACGCGGCGAGCGCCTTGACCAGCGCGGTCGAAAATCCCGCGAAGTCCACCTCCAGGCTCTGCGGCAGCACGGTGAACGTGGAGGCACCGCGCAGATGCGCCTGCGGCATGGCATCCATCCGCTCCAGCCGCTCGACCATCAGCTGTGCGATGTGCCACATGGCCTCAGGATCGCGCCGCAGCACGTCGTTGAACGCCTGGGCCGAAATCCGGGCCAGCTCCGTGTTGCGCAGCGCGACCACATGGGCCATGCGAGGGCGCCCGGAGATGAGGCCCATCTCACCGACGGTATCGCCGGCGGCCAGCCGCGCCAGAAAGCGGCCGCGCTCCCGACCGGCGGCGGTCAGGACCGCCAGACTGCCGCTGAGGATCACATAGAGCGCGTCGGCAGACTCACCGGCTTCAAACAGAGCCGCGCCGCCGGGCAGCGACAGCCATTGCGCCGCATCGGCGATCCGGTCCAGCACGTTCGGCGCCAGGCCGTTGAACAGAGGCATCTGCGCCAGCAGCGCGCCGAGGTTGGCCCGCAGGGCCGTGCTGCTATCGCCGCGGCCGCGGCTCATACGGACCGCGCAACCAGCGCCGGACAGCCAAAGACGCTCGACGCAATCAGCGCGGCAGTGACTGCAATGCCGTCCACTCAAACCTCCCCACCTGCTGCGGCACGTTTATGTTTGCTCGACCACGGGCCCGCGTTGGCGGTCCGACTAACTCTCCAGAATCGCAGCGACGCCCATGCCGCCGGCCGTGCAGACCGAGACCAGCCCACGCTTCGCGGCGGGATTCGTGGCGAGCAGTTTGGCCAGCGTTGCGACGATGCGCGTACCGGTGGCCGCGAACGGATGCCCAATGGCGAGGCTACCACCCTTCACATTCATGCGCGTTCGATCGATCGAGCCGAGCGGCGCATCCCGACCGAGCAGCTCGCGGCAAAACTGCTCCGACTCCCAAGCCGCGAGCGTGCATAGCACCTGCGCCGCGAACGCTTCGTGGATCTCGTAATATCCGAAGTCCTGCAGAGTCAGCCCCGCATCCCGCAGCATCGCGGCAACCGCATACGCCGGCGCCATCAGCAGGCCCTCGCGGCCGCTGGCGAAGTCGACTGCCCAAGCCTTGCCGTAGCGCAGGTATGCGAGCACGGGTAGTTTGCGACGCTCAGCCCAGTCCTCCGCGGCGAGCAGCACCGCGCTCGCGCCGTCGGTCAGCGGCGTGCTGTTGCCGGCGGTGAGCGTGCCGGCACGAGGATCGAAGCTGGTGCGCAGCGCTGCCAGCTGCGCCATCGTGCAACCCGGTCGGATGTTGTTATCGATCCGCAGCCCGAGAAATGGCTCGACCAGATCCTGGTAGAATCCTTCGTCCCAGGCGGTGGCGGCCTTTACGTGGCTCTCGTAGGCGAGCCGGTCTTGCGCTTCTCGAGTGATGCCCCAGCGCCGCACCATCAACTCGGCACTCTGTCCCATCGACAAGCCGGTGCGCGGCTCGGCCACCGTCGGCAGCACGGGTTTGAAATGCGCCGGCCGCAGTCGTAGCCAGGGTCGCAAGCGCTGCCGCAGCGTCTGGCCACGAAAGCTCGCGAGCAACAGCTGTTGATAGGCGCGCGGGTAACTGATCGGCGGATCACTGATGGTGTCGGTGCCGCCGGCGATGCCCGCGTCGATCTGGCCGAGAGCGATCTTGTTGCCGATAGCGAGCACCGCCTCCAGGCTGGTACCGCAGGCGCGCTGCAGATCGAGCCCGGGAGTCCGAGGGTCCAGGCCGCACGACAGCACGCACTCCCGAGTCAGGTTGTAGTCGCGCGGATGCTTGATGACCGCGCCGGCGGCAACCTCGCCGAGACGCGCACCCTGCAACTCGAAGCGCGCCACCAGCGCGCCCAGCACCGCAGTGAGCATCTCCGGGTTACCCACGGACGAGTAGACACTGTGGGCCCGGGCGAACGGTATGCGCACGCCCCCCACGATGGCCACTCGCCGCACGGCCGAGCCGACCAGCACAGACCCCTCCCGTGGGACGACCGGCGTCCCTATTCGACTGCTAGGCTATCATGCGCCGCTCGCGCACGGGGGTAGCTGCTGCGCGGGCGGCTGGTGTTTTTGCGGGACGCTGAGTGCCGCGATATTCTTTTGAATTCTGGCACGAATTATCCGCGCCAAAGGACAGAATCGATGGGCGAATTCACCTCTCTCATGGCCCGCGACGGACACGAATTCCAGGCCTATCTCGCCGCGCCGCCCGCCAAGACCCGGGGCGGCATAGTGGTGATCCAAGAGATCTTCGGGGTCAACCGGCATATCCGCGCCGTGACTGACGGGTTTGCGCAGGAAGGCTATACGGCGATCGCCCCGGCGCTGTTCGATCGCGTTCGCCGCGGCATCGAGCTCGGCTACAGCCCGCCTGAAGTCGCCGAGGGGCGCGGCTATGCGCAGCAACTGAATCCTGAGCAGACACTGAAGGACTTGGCCGCGGCCATTGCGGTGGTCAAGCATGCGGGACGCGTCGGCACCGTGGGCTACTGTTTCGGCGGCGCCCAGTCCTACCGCGCCGCCTGCCTGCTGCCGATCGAGTGCGCGGTTGTCTACTACGGGCGCGTCCAGGATGCGGGGACGCCACCGCGCTGTCCGGTGCTCTACCACTTCGGCAGCGCCGACCAGAGCATTCCGCCTCAAGCGGTCGATCACATCAAGGCGCTGCACCCCGGCGGTACCTTCTACGTCTACGAGGGAGCCGGTCACGGCTTCAATTGCGACCTTCGGGCCGCCTACGACCCCTCCGCCGCCGCGCTGGCCCGAGAACGGACGCTGCAGTTCCTCGAACGGCACCTGCAGCGCAACGATCGCGACGGACCCGACGAAGTCGCCGACAACGCCAGCGCGTGACGCAGGTGCGAGCATTGCAGCGCACCGGGACGTGATCGGCCCCGGTGGTTTAAATCGCCGCGCAGTGGGGTATCGGCCGGCAGGCACGATTTCGCCCAGGCCTTGCGTCGGTTCGCCTAGCTGTACATAATATCAGCTATGTGAAGACCACTGCCGCCGAGAGGGCGGGACGACGTAAGGCGCTTGGAGCGAATCCGTGGCACCGCCCGGCCCAGCCGAGCAAGGCAAGTCGGACCGCAAAGAAGCGCGAACCGGATGGAAGCTTCTGCGGAGCCGAAGTCATACGTGTGCTGTCAGGAGCAGCTCAACGCAGGGCCAAGCGGGGGTTTTAAAGCATCGGGCTGAGCTCGGTAGCGACGCCTGGCCGAATCTGGCCTCCGGGACCGATTACGCAGCGCCCGAGGAGCGCTGCACGGAGCGGTCCGCGTCCACTCGAGGTAGGGATTTTCCGCAACCCCCTGGCTCGGTACGCTTTCGCTGCGGTATCTTGCACCGCATGCGCTATCAAGGGTCCCTGGATTTCCACCGCGACATGGCCGAGCGCATCGGCATTCTCGCGGTGAACTTTGGCACGCCCGAGTCCCCCGCGCCGCGCGATGTGCGGCGCTTTCTGGCCCGAATGCTGAGCGACCCGCGTGTAGTGGAGCTGCCCCGGCCGTTGTGGCTACCGATTCTCTACGGACTCATCCTGCCGCTGCGGCCGGCACGAGTGGCGCCCAAGTACCGCAAGATCTGGTCGGCGCAGGGTTCCCCATTGCGCGAGCAGTCGCAACAGCTCCGCGCCGCGCTGAGCAGCGTCCTCGCGCAGCGCATGATGGCGCCGTTCTCGGTCGAGTTCGCGATGCTGTACGGCACTCCCACCGTGCCCGAATCCCTGCAGCGGCTGCGCGCGGCAGGCGCGCAGCGGATCGTGGTACTGCCGCTGTTCCCGCAGTACTGCGGGGCCACGACGGCCGCGGTTTATGATCAGGTCAACGCGGAGCTGGCCCGCTGGCGCTGGCTACCCGAGCTGCGCTTCATCGCCGAATACCACGATCAACCCGAATACATCCATGCGCTATGCGAGAGTGTCGCGCAACACTGGCGCGCGCATGGCCGGACCTCTCATCTGCTGATTTCGTTCCATGGTATTCCCGAGCGCTACTTCCATCAGGGCGACCCGTACTTCTGCAAGTGCCAGAAGACCGGGCGCCTGGTCGCCGAGGAGCTGCTACTCGCCGAAGGCGATTGGAGTGTCACGTTCCAGTCGCGCTTCGGCCGGGCCGAATGGCTGCGTCCCTATACCATGGAGACGCTCGCCGCCATGCCGCGCCGCGCCATAAAAGACGTCACGGTAATCTGTCCGGGTTTCGCGGTCGACTGCCTGGAGACGCTCGAGGAAATCGACGTCGAGAACCGCGCCGCGTTCATGCGCGCTGGCGGCGAGCGATTCGAATACGTCCCGGCGCTCAACGCCCGTCCGGAGCACTCGACGCTGCTTGCCAACCTCCTCGCCCGGCACTGCCAAGGCTGGACGGAGGTCGACATGAGCCTGCTGCCGGCACAGGCGCCGCGCGACACTTCGGCCTGAGCCGCGCGCTAAGACGGCTCGCGGCGCAATTTGGACGTGCACAGATCGAAAATCGCCCCCATGACCAGGTGTACCGAATGATTCATGCTCGCCTCGATGCCCTTCAGCACCGCGTCGCGCACCGCGGCGCTGAACAGTGGGATCTGTTCCGGCGGCACGCCATCGGGCAATTTGGCGGTGATACGCATCGCCGGCACATCCTCGACGATACGCCGCAGGAGCTGGTGCACGCAGTTCGCCTTGGCGCGCATCAGCGACTCGTCGTCGCCGAACAATGCGCCGACGGCCAGCAGATCCTCGACCCATTGCGCGCGGGTACGCTCCCAGTCTTGCTCGGATTGCAAAGTCACCCGGATTTTTTCGCCCATGAGTGCCGCTCCCGCGAATTGACCCCTGAGGGGCCGGAACAGGGTAGGCGCTTGCGAGTCGGACCCGCCAGGGGTATATCTGGCGAAAACGTGCAAATTTGCGACTTCCGGGCGCGAGGAACGTGCCGCGCTGCCACAGTTTGACGATTTTCGTGATGTCCCCACGGTGCGCTCTGCCGGCGGCGCGCACACCCCGCACAGGAGTCGCCGCCGATGCTGATCGTCACAACCGAGAACGTTCCAGGCTATCGCGTCACCGCCGTCAAGGGCCAGGTGTTCGGCGTCGTGGTTCGCAGTCGCGGCTTGGCCGGCAACGTCATGGCCGGCCTGCGCTCGCTGGCCGGCGGCGAGATCTCCGAGTACACACAACTGCTCGAGGATGCGCGCCGGCATGCCATCGACCGCATGGTAAAGAATGCAACGCTGATGCAGGCGAACGCCGTCATCATGATGCGCTTCGACTCTTCGGAGATCGGCCAGACCATGACCGAGATCGTCGCCTACGGCACCGCAGTGGATATCGAGAAATCCCCATGATGCTGCGTACCGCGGTGCTCACCGTGAGCGTGGTCGCGGCCCTGATCGGTGCCGCGCTGCTACTGCTCGGTCGGACGGACGGCGGGGCTCAGCTGCTGGCGTTCGGCGTCCTGGCGACGATCGCCACCGCCTTGGAGCGCTGGCGCTATCGCAGGCAACCGCCGGTTGCGGGACGCTGGGAACGCACCGGAGAGCGGTTCGAGGACCCTGCCACCGGCCAGCCGATGGAGGTCCTCTATGACCCCACAAGTGGTGAGCGTCGTTACGAGCCGCTGACGCACATTGATTTTCCCGCAGGCTGACACCGCATCGACACGCCGGTGAGGCGTTAAGCGACGAGCGGGCATGCACTGCCGCACAGCGGCTGCCCGCTCGAGACTCAGGCGACTTGTGCCCCGCCCGTCCGTGAAGGACCACCGGCTATATTGATGTTCCTACCGCGTCCGGACCGATTTTCCCTTTAGATTCCGCGGCCATAGGGTCGGCGGGCGCGCGAGGTGGTCTGTTGGGGTCGTGACCCTTTCGCCTTGACCACCCCACCCCGCTTGGCCTTGACCGGCGCACCGCGCTTGGCTTTGACCACCGCACCGCGCTTGGCTTTGGCCGGCGCACCGCGCTTGGCTTTGACTTGCCTCACCTTGGCACGCGCCGGCGCTGGTTCACTCGCCACCGCGGCCACGCCACCGCGCAACTGCTCCAGTATCGCGGGGTTCTCCAGCGTGGAAACGTCCTGTGTGATGTCCTCGCCGCGGGCGATCGCGCGCAAGAGACGGCGCATGATCTTGCCTGAGCGGGTCTTGGGAAGATTATCGGCGAAGCGAATTTCATCCGGCTTGGCAATAGCGCCAAGCTGTTCACCGACCCACTCGCGCAGGACCTGGGCCAGATGCGTCGTGTCCCCCTTCGGATGCGCGCCCCGACACACGACGTACGCAAAAACCGACTCGCCCTTGATTTCA
Organism: Gammaproteobacteria bacterium; assembly: GCA_027366635.1. Lineage (GTDB taxonomy): Bacteria > Pseudomonadota > Gammaproteobacteria > Steroidobacterales > Steroidobacteraceae > 13-2-20CM-66-19. Next base: position 25,189 of record DAHXNE010000110.1, read on the forward strand.
TGCGGTCTGCCGACGACCGCCGCCTCGGCGACGCGCGGATGCGACACCAGAGCCGATTCGATCTCCATGGTTCCGAGCCGGTGACCCGCGACGTTCAGCACATCGTCGATACGGCCCATGATCCAGAAGTATCCGTCGGCATCGCGGTGAGCGCTGTCGCCCGCCACGTAGTAGCGGTTTTGGAATTTCTCCCAATACGCCGCCTTGTAGCGGTCGTTGTTGCGCCAGATCGTGCGCAGCATCGCCGGCCACGGCTTTTTGATCACCAGATAGCCGCCCCCGTCGGGCTGCGTGACCGGCTCGCCGTGATCATCGACGATGTCCACGTCGATGCCCGGCAGCGGCTGCGTGCACGAGCCGGGCTTGGTCGCGGTCACGCCGGGAACCGGCGAGATCATGATCGCCCCGGTCTCGGTCTGCCACCAGGTGTCGACGATGGGACAACGGCCCCGCCCGATCACACGCTGATACCACATCCACGCCTCGGGATTGATCGGCTCACCGACGCTGCCGAGCAGCCGCAGGTTCGATAGGTCGTAACGGCCCGGAACCTCCTCGCCGAGCTTCATCAGCGCACGGATGGCGGTGGGCGCGGTGTAGAACACGGTCACCCCGTGATCCTGACAGATCTTCCAGAAGCGCCCGCCGTCGGGATAGGTCGGGGCACCCTCATACATTACGATAGTGGCGCCGGCGGCGAGGGGGCCGTAGGCGAGATAGGTGTGTCCGGTCACCCAGCCGGCATCGGCGGTACACCAGAACACGTCGTCGTCGCGCAGGTCGAAAACCCATTTCGTGGTCAGCTTCGCGCCGAGCAGGTAACCGCCACTGGCGTGTTGAATACCCTTGGGCTTGCCCGTCGAGCCCGAGGTATAGAGCAGGTAGAGCGGGTGCTCGGCCTCGACCCACTCGGGCTCGCATGCCGACGAATGCCCCGCGAGGGCCTCGTCCCACCACAGATCGCGCCCGGGCTCCATGTTGACATTCCGGCCGGTACGCTTCAGCACGATCACACGCTTGATGCTCGGGCAGCCCGTCGCCAGCGCCTTGTCAGCCGCGGCCTTGAGCTCGATGGCCTGTCCGCCGCGCCACCCGCCGTCGGCGGTAATGAGCACTTTGGCGCCCGTGTCCTCGATCCGTTCCTTCAGTGCCGGCGCGGAGAAGCCGCCGAACACGACCGAGTGAATCGCACCGATGCGATTGCAAGCGTGCATGGCCACGATGACCTCGGGCACCAGCGGCATGTAGATCGCGACCCGATCACCGCTGTGTACGCCTTGCGCCTTGAGCGCGTTGGCGAACTGACAGACCTCGGTATGCAGGTCCTGGTAGCTGATGCGGCGGGTATCGCCGGGCTCGCCCTCGAACAGGATCGCCGGCTTGCGGCCGCGCTCGGCCAGGTGCACGTCCAGGCAATTGAACGAGACATTGAGCCGTCCATCGGTGAACCAGCGGTAGTTCGGTGCGTCGCTCTCGTCGAGCGTCACCGTGAAGGGCTTGCGCCAGACGATCTGCTCACGCGCCAGCTGCGCCCAGAAGCCGGTATAATCGGCCTCGGCGTGTCGGCGCAAACTCTCCAGCTCGACCGCTTTGAGCCGTGCCCGGGCGGTGAATTGCGCGGGCGGCGCGAATGTGCGCTTCTCCTGCAGGACCGACTCGATGTTCTTGCTTGCCATAGTTGCCCCCGGCGACCGATCAGAGAGCATCGAGCATAACTGAACTGCTCACGAAATCATGTAGAACCAATCAGTGCCGGGCTCACGCACCGGCGCGCGACGCGGGCGCGCCACCGCACTCGGCCGCCCGGGCGGCCAGACGCTCACCCTGGCGGCGCAGCAGCGCCCCGAATCGCAGCCGATCGTAGAGCGCGCCCAGCGCCGCGAGATCCGGCACGCGTGGCCGCAAATCCTCGGGCGTTACCTCGAGCGGCATATCGCATACGATACGGGTGAGACGGCGCGCCAGATACACCGTCTCGCGATGCTCGCGCAGCCGCTCGCACAGCTCGCGACCACCGCGCAGGCCGAGCGTCGTCACCCGCCCGAGGCCGGCATACAGTTCATCGATGGAGTCGAACTCGCGCATCAGCGCCGAGGCGGTTTTCGGTCCGACGCCCGGCACCCCAGGGATGTTGTCGGAGGCATCGCCGGTGAGTGCGAGGTAGTCGGCGAAGCGCTCCGGAGGCACCCCGAACCGGTGCTCGACTTCGTGGTAGCCCAGCTGGGCGCGCGCCCCGAAATCCCAGTACAGGTCACCGACGCGCACCAACTGGGCGAAGTCCTTGTCCCGCGTGACGAATACCGAGCGAATCCCCTGCCGGCGCATCAGGCACGATAGCGTCCCGATCAGATCGTCCGCCTCGTAGCGCGAATCGACGAATACGGCAAGACCGAGCCGAGCGCACAGCTCGCGGCAGTAATCGAACTGCGCCGCCAGATCCGGCGGCGGCGGCTCACGATTGGCCTTGTAGGGCGGGTAGATGCCGTTGCGGTAGGAGGAGGCGAGCCGCCGGTCGAAGGCCACCGCAACCCGCTCCGGCCGGGTCCGCTCCAGCAAGTCGCCGAGGAAGCATGCAAAGCCGAATACCGCATGCACCGGTCGCCGCTCGGTGTCGAGCATGCCAGGCAATTGCGAGTGATAGGCGCGGAAAACGTAGACCGATGCGTCGATGAGGTAAACCAACGTCGGCGCTTCCACCGTCCGCGCGCGCAGCTTCCGGCCGAGTCCGCGTCAGCTGAGCCAGCGCTGGATACGGTCGTGCAGCGGACTCGACCGCGGGAAATGCGCCAGGAGGTACTCCATCTGATCGGCGAGCACACGCCGCCCCTTCAGAAAGATGTACTCGGCATAGGTCGGCGTGAACGGCACCGCGATCAGCTGCATGTGCGCCTGCTCCGGGGTACGCGAGGCCTTCTGGTTGTTGCAGCGCCGGCAGGCCGTCACCACGTTGGTCCAGATATCGAGCCCCCCCTGACTGAATGGCCGCACGTGATCGCGGGACAGATCCCGGGTCTGGAAACGCAGCCCGCAGTACATGCAGACGTGGGCATCCCGGCGAAACAGCGTCTGGTTGTTCAACGGCGGCACGTAATCGTGGTGTGTGCTGCCGGGATTGCCCGTGTGCCCCACGGTGGCAACGATGGAGTTGATCTCGAGGGCGGTGCGCCGGCCGGTTAGCGCATTGATCCCACCGAACAGCGTATAGAGACGGCTGCCGCAGGTGTACGCCACCTGCTCCTGGGTGTACAGCCGGGCCGCTTCCCGGTAATCGATCCACTCGAGCGGCATCCCCGATACGTCCGCGCGCAGGACGAGTTGGGAGAGCCCGCGCACCGTTCCGGCCGGGATGATCCGCAGGTCATCGATCACCCCCGGATCGGACCGATCAAGGTCTATGCTGATCATGGCGAGTGTAAGATTAAGGCAAGAATGTGCTTGAGTTCAACGTATCAACGTGTAGGGTAGGCGCTTCGGCGGCCGGGACCCCGTAAACCGTGCCGGCTGCCGCTTTGCGAGGGCCATCGATGCCAATCATAATCGGCGCGCTGCGCGAAGCGGCGCCCCGCGAGACACGGGTCAGCCTGGTACCTGAAGTGGCCGAGAAATTCATCCGGGCCGGAGCCCGGATCCTGCTCGAGCGCGGCGCCGGCGAGCGGGCCAACTTTCCCGATGCGGCCTATCGCGGCGTCGAGTGGAGCGACGCCGCCGGCGTGCTCGCCCAGGCGGACGCGCTGCTCACCGTGCAGCCGCTCACCGCGGCTCAGATCGGATCGCTCAAAGCCAGCGCTGTGGTCGTCGGCTTCCTGCAGCCCCACGCACGGCGCGAGGAGATCCTGGCGCTGCAGCGCCGAGGCGCAACCAGCTTCGCCATGGAGCTCGTGCCGCGCATCTCCCGCGCACAATCGATGGATGCGCTGTCTTCACAAGCGGCCGTCGCCGGTTACAAGGCGGTACTGATAGCGGCGGACCACCTGCAGAAATTCCTGCCGATGCTGACCACGGCCGCCGGAACGATCCGCCCCGCCCAGGTACTGGTCATCGGTGCCGGCGTGGCCGGACTGCAGGCGATCGCGACGGCGCGGCGCCTCGGGGCGGTGGTGGAGGCATACGATGTCCGCAGCGCCACGCGCGAACAAGTCAAATCCCTCGGCGCCAAATTCGTCGACACCGGGGTCAGCGCCGAAGGCACAGGCGGATATGCGCGCGAACTCACCGAAGCGGAGCGGCGCAACCAGCAGGAGGTCCTCGATGCACGGATCGCCGCCGCCGACGCATTGATCAGCACCGCCGCCGTTCCGGGCCGGGCCGCACCCAAGATCATCCTGCGCGGCGCGCTGGAACGGATGCGGCCCGGATCAGTGGTCGTCGACCTCGCCGCCGAACAGGGCGGCAACTGCGAGCTGACGCGCGCGGGGGAGACCGTCGTTCATAACGGTGTGCAGGTGATCGGGCCGGTCAATCTCCCGGCGCAACTGGCTTACAACGCGAGCGAGATGTACGCGCGCAATCTGTTCAATTTTTTGACACCGGCGATCAAGCAGGGAGTGCTCGCGGTGGACTGGAATGACGAGGTCTTCGCCCAGTCGTGCCTGACGCATGCCGGTGAAATCCGCCACGAGCCGACCCGCAAGACGATCGAAGGCTGAACAGCCCGGGATTGGGGGAGATCATGACTGGAATCATCGCACTATACATCTTCATGTTGGCGGCCTTCACCGGCTATGAGGTCATCGCGCGCGTACCGGTGATCTTGCACACTCCGCTGATGTCCGGCTCGAATTTCGTGCACGGTATCGTGCTGGTCGGTGCGATGGTGGCGCTCGGCAACGCGCATACACCGCTCGAGAAGACGATCGGCTTCGTCGGTGTGTTGCTCGCCTCCGGCAACGTGGTCGGCGGCTACGTCTCCACCGAACGAATGCTCGAAATGTTCAAATCGAGTCAGGACAAGCGTAAAGGCGGCAAAGCATGAGCGCGCTACCCGCCGCGGTGGCCGGCGATCTGATTCAGGCGGTTTACTTCGCCGCCGCGCTGCTGTTCATCATCGGCCTGAAGCGGATGAGCTCGCCCAAGGGGGCGCGCGCCGGAATCGTCTGGGCGGGCGTGGGCATGTTGATTGCCGGCCTGATCACCTTCCTGTGGCCCGGGATGCACAATGACATCCTCATCCTGACCGCGATTTTCGTGGGCGGTATCGCGGCCTGGTGGAGCGGCAAGCGCGTACCGATGACCGCGATGCCGCAGATGGTCGCGCTCTACAACGGCATGGGCGGCGGGGCGGCCGCGGCCATCGCCTGCCAGGAGCTGGTGCGCGGCAGCCCGTTCGCGCCGGCGCCGGTGGTGCTGGCCGTGATCGGCGCCCTGATCGGCGCGGTGTCCTTTAGCGGCAGTCTCATCGCGTTCGCCAAGCTCCAGGGCCTGATCAAGAAGTCGCTGCGCTATCGGGGCCAACAGCTGGTCAATTTCCTGGTACTGCTCGCCACCGTCGTCGGCGGCGCATGGGTGATCGCGCTGCACGGCAACGCCCCGATGCAGCTGGTCGTCGCGTTCTTCGCGCTCGCACTCGCGTTCGGTGTCCTGGTTACCGTACCGATCGGCGGCGCCGACATGCCGGTGGTGATTTCCCTGTACAACGCGTGCACGGGCCTGGCGGTCGCCTTCGAGGGCTTCGTGCTGGGCAATGCCGCGATGATCATCGCCGGCATGGTGGTCGGGGCGGCCGGCACGCTCCTGACCCAGCTGATGGCCAAGGCGATGAACCGCTCGCTGGCCAATGTGTTGTTTTCAAATTTCGGCGAGGGCTCGGCCCAGGGCGGGACGATCGCCGGATCGCTCAAACCCATCGACGCCGCCGACGCCGGCGTGATGATCGCCTACGCCGAGAAGGTCATCGTAGTGCCGGGCTACGGCATGGCGGTGGCGCAGGCGCAGCACAAGATCTGGGAGCTGTGCCAACTGCTGATCGACCGGGGCGTAACGGTGCGCTTCGCAATCCATCCGGTGGCTGGACGCATGCCCGGGCACATGAACGTGCTGTTGGCCGAGGCCGGGGTGCCCTACGACCTGATTGGCGACCTGGATGACATCAATGCCGAGTTCGACACCACCGACGTGGCGCTCATCATTGGAGCCAACGACGTGGTCAATCCGGTGGCGCGAACCGACAAGTCGAGCCCGATCTACGGCATGCCCATTCTGAATGCCGATCGGGCCAAGAACGTCATCGTGATCAAGCGTGGCCAAGGCGCCGGCTTCTCGGGCATCGAGAACGCCCTGTTCTACCTCGACAATACCCGCATGCTCTACGGGGACGCGCAGAAAGCCGCCGCGGAACTGATCCAGGCGGTCAAGGCGACTGAATAGTTGCCCATCGACTGCTGCCGCTCGACCCCGAGTCACGAATGGGCCCGGCAAGGTCACAGGCACAGGGACGTGCCCCGCCGCCGCAGGTGGCGGACGTTGAGCCAGAAACCACGCTTTTTGGCTCAACGGCACTGGGCGGGGCAGGAGCCCCGATCCAGCGCTTCTTGATAGGCACAGGGACGTGACCCGCCGCCGCAGGTGGCGGACGTTGAGCCAGAAACCACGCTTTTTGGCTCAACGCGCGCTGGGCGGGGCAGGAGCCCCGATCCAGCGCTTTTTAATGAACACTGCGGCGCCGGCCAGGCCCGGCTAGGGATGCGGCTGGAGCGGGGGCATCACGACGCGATGCGATAGGCCACCGGGAATCCCGGCCGGTACGCCGCTGAAATTATTCCGCAGGGGTCCAAATCCCTCCGCCCTGAAGTGCCCACGTTCAAAACCCAAGGGCGGAGTTGGCCGCAGCTGGCGCATCCGTTCCTGCCGCATACGCTGATGGAGCATCTGCTGGCGCATGTGCGCGATCATCATCTGGCGCTGCGCGGGTGTCGCACTCTCCCAGCGCTGACGCAGACGCCGCCGCTGCCATGCGGGCAAGCGCTCGAACTGGTGAAAGCTGCGGCGGATTGCGGCCCGCTCGGAGGCGGGCAGCGCCCGAAACTGCCGCCAGCGGCGCCGCAACAGCGCCCGCCGCTGCGGCGTCAACCGCCGCCATGTGCGAAAGCGCCGCTGCGCCTGCCGCCGTTGTGCCGACGACATGTGCAGCCAGATCCGGCTGCCGCGCGCGAGCGCACGCTGTCGCGCCGTGGGCAGCCGCGCCCACCGTCCCCGCAACTGTACCAACAGGTGCTGCTGAGCGGGCGAGAGGGCCGACCACGGCACTCGCGCACCGTGCGCCCCATGCGGCGTAACGCCCCACGCCGGCGCCGAAGCGAGCAGCAGCGCAAGCACAGCGATGCGCCACACCCTGTTCATCGGCCGCGTTCCTTTTTCATACCAGACGAGCCGTGCGCCGGCTTGCTCTTCGCCGTCACCAGCGCTTTGGCGCCGTGAGCGGGCTTGCTCAAGTTGATTCGTGACAGATACTCCAGCCAGCGGCTGCCATCGGCCTTGTGTGCGCGGCTCGTAGTCGCGTGGGCGCCGAGGAACTCCAACAGAGGCAACGGCACGGGCGGGCGCGCCGGATGCCGCGCCGGCGGTGACCCAGCGCGCACAAACGGGACGAACGCGGCGGCCAAGAGCAGCGCGGCAATCGCCCGGCAACAACGCTCAACCGTCATGCTTGCTCGGTCCGGCCTCACCGGCGGGCGAACCCGGTTTGCTCCGCGCCTGCGCTACGGCCCATTCGTAGAACTCCCCGTCACCGTCCTCGACCATGGCGAAACCATCGCCATCCGTCAGCAGCTGTACGTCCCGTGTGGTCACGATCCCGGCCCCGGGTGCGAGTGGTGGTGGCGCGGTCCGGTACGGCCGCAACAGCCATATCGCCGCCACCGCGGCCGCCGCGGTGGCGCTCGCCGGCAGCCAGGTCCGCAGCAGCGGCCAACGCGGCCTGTCGCGCCGTGCGCGAGCACCGGCCAGCGCTGCGTGCCGCGCTTGCGTCAGCCGCGAGCGAACGCGCCCGCTCAGGCCTCCCGCATCGCGCTCCAGGACAGCGCGTATCCGTCGCTCGAACCTGGCCAGATCGTCACCCGGCACGTTCATTGGAGGTCTCCGAGCTGCATCCGCAGCGCGCGCAGCGCGCGGAAGTAATGGGTCTTGACACTGCCTTGTGAGCAGCCCATCGCATGCGCCGTCTGAGCGACATCCAGGCCCTCCAACGTACGCAGCAGAAATACCTGCTGCTGGCGGCGCGGCAGTGTCGCCAACGCCCGCTCCAGCGCGACCAGGCTCTCATCGAGCTCCAGCCGCCGCACCGGCGAAATTTCCGGACTGACCGCCTCGGCGATGGGATCGGATTCCCCGTCCGCATCGGCCGTGAAAGGCAGCCATGACATCACTCGATTGCGTACGCTGCGCCGCCGCTGCATGTCGCGAATGCGGTTCTCGAGAATCCGGTAGAACAGCGGCTTCCATTGCTCCGGCGGACGATGCGCGTAGGAGCGCGCAAGGTGCAGCATCGCGTCCTGCACCGCATCGAGCGCATCGTCCTCGTGGCGCAAAGCCGCGCGGGCGATCCGGAACGCCTTGAGCTCGACGCTCGCCAGAAATAGGCCGAGCGCATGATCTGTGGTCTGGGCGTTCGAATTGGGAAGATCCACGTCGCCGCCTGCGGCAGCCGGCATGCTATAAGGCGAGACGAGCGTAGCAGAGTCGGGCATGCCCCGTATAACGCGCCGATAGCCTGTCGGTTGACGGCGACGACGCTACGTTCTGTGCGGATTCATCCTGATTTTTCAAGAACTTCCAATGTCTTCCGCTCCTGTTCTACGCGTAGCCCTTCCCACCCCCGTGCGCCGGCTGTTCGACTACCGGAATTGCGTGACGACCGACCAGCAGGGGCGCCCAGCCCCGGGCGCGGGAATGCGGGTGCGCGTTCCGTTCGGACGACAGCGGATGATCGGGATCGTGCTGGACACCGCCGAGCGCTCTGACATCGCGGAGGAGAAGCTCAAAAGCGTTCTAGAGGTGCTCGATGATCGGCCGGTCGTCGATTCGTCCCTGCTCGAGCTGCTGCAGTGGGCGGCCGGTTACTACCATCACCCCATCGGAGAGGTTGTGGCGAGCGCGCTGCCCGCGGCGCTGCGCGACGGCGCGAGCACGCAGTCGAGCGAGGAGTGCTGGCGGATCACGGCCGCCGGCGAGCAGGCCTGTGCGCGGGGTGAGCCGCCGCGGGCGCCGAAGCAGCGCCGCCTGCTGCAAGAGCTGCGCAGCGCGCCCCGCACCGCGCAGGAATTGCGCGCGCGGCTGGGAGAATCCTGGCGGGCCACCGCCCGACCGTTGGCTGCCCGGGGTTGGATTGAATCGGCGCTCGTTGAAGTGCGGGACGTGCCGGACATCCGTTCGGCGCCTGAGCCCGGCCCCGCGCTCAATGACGAACAGCAGGCCGCCGCCGACGCCATCCAGGCCGGGCTCGGTCGATTCGGCGCCTTCGTACTCCAGGGCGTCACCGGCAGCGGCAAGACCGAAGTGTACTTGCGCGCGGCGCAACGCACTTTGGCCGACGGCCACAGCGCCCTCGTGCTGGTTCCCGAGATCGGTCTCACACCCCAGCTCCTGGGGCGATTCCGCGAGCGCCTCGCCGCGCCGATGGCGGTGCTGCACTCGGGACTGACCGAGCGGGAGCGGTTGTCGGCGTGGCGTGAGGCGTTCTCGGGGCGCGCGCGCGTGGTGCTCGGCACCCGCTCTGCCGTGTTTGCTCCGGTAAGCAACCTCGGGATCATCATCGTCGACGAGGAGCACGATGCGTCGTACAAGCAACACGACGGCGGCTTCCGCTACTCGGCCCGCGACTTGGCTGTGATGCGCGCACGAGGCGCCAACGTTCCGGTCGTGCTCGGCTCCGCCACGCCCGCAATCGAGACGCTGCACAACCTCGACAGCGGCCGCTACACCCGGTTGACGCTAACCCGGCGCGCAACGCGCGCGGCCCCGCCGCGACTGTCCCTGGTCGACTTGCGCGCGCACGCTCAGTCCGGCGGCCTGTCCACGCCCGCGGTGCAGGCGATGGCCGAGCACCTCGCCGTCGGCGCCCAGGTGCTGGTGTTCCTCAACCGCCGCGGTTATGCGCCGACGCTGCTGTGTACCGCGTGCGGCTGGATTGCCCCGTGCACCGAATGCGATGCTCGCCTGACGGTGCATCTGGCCGCACGCGCGCTTCGCTGTCACCACTGCGGCGCGGATGCGCCACTGCCGCAGCGTTGCCCAACGTGCGGATTCGCCGTCAAGCCGGTGGGTCAAGGCACAGAGCGGGTCGAAGAGACGCTCACGAACATCTTTCCCGGCGTACCGGTGGTGCGGCTCGATCGCGACGTGATCCGACGTCCCGGGGAGCTTGAGCAGGCCATGCAGCGCATCGCATCGGGCGAGGGTCGAATCGTGATCGGCACCCAGATGGTCACCAAAGGCCACGACTTTCCAAACGTGACGCTGGTGGTCGTACTCAACGCCGATCAGGGATTGTTCAGCTCGGACTTCCGCGCCCCGGAGCGCCTGGCGCAGACGATCGTACAGGTCGCGGGGCGCTCGGGGCGCGGCGCGCGCCCCGGCGAGGTGCTGGTCCAGACGGAATTCCCGGAGCATCCCCTGCTCACCGGCCTGCTGGCCGAGGGTTACGAGGGCTTTGCCCGCACCGCGCTCGCCGAGCGCCGCGCCGCGGCCTGGCCCCCGTTCAGCCGGCTCGCGGCGGTGCGCGATTCAGCGGATACCGCGCAGGCCGCACTGGCCTTTCTCACCGAAGCCCGCGCGCTGGCCGAGGGTGCGCACGGCGTGCATCTGCTCGGCCCGGTGCCGGCCGCAATGGCCAAACGTGCCGGCCGCCATCACGCGCAGCTGCTGCTCGAGAGCCGTGAGCGCGGCGGACTGCATCGCTTTCTGGACGCGTGGCTGCCGCAGGTGCAGTCGTTGCCGAGCGCGCGCCGGGTGCGCTGGGCGCTCGACGTCGATCCAATCGAGCTTTTTTGACCGTCCCAACGCGCTGGCGGCGGCAAGCCGCTTGCGGACCGAGCGTTTCGGGTAAAATTTGTTGTCTATTCCACAATTTCCCGGATGCCGCTTTCCTTGAAACAGCAACTCGAGCGACTACTCACGGCCGCACTCGCCGCCCTGGACGGCACCCTGGCGGCAACGGCCGAGGCGCGCGCGGCAACGGTGGAGCGCAGCCGCGACCCGCGCCACGGCGACTTCACGACCAATATCGCATTGCGCCTGGCGAAAGCGGCGGGCACCAACCCGCGCGCACTGGCGCAGCGCATCGCTGCGGCGCTGCCACCCAATCCCCTGGTGCTGCGCACCGAGATCGCCGGCGCCGGGTTCGTCAATTTCTTCCTCGCTCCGGCGGCATACGGGCACGAGCTCGCCGAGATCCACCGGCACGCCGAGCGCTACGGGCACGCGACGCTGGGCCACGGTGAGCGCGTGCTCGTCGAATTCGTTTCGGCCAACCCGACAGGCCCGTTGCACGTCGGCCACGGGCGCCAGGCCGCATACGGGGCCACACTGGCCAACATCCTTGCAGCCGTAGGCTTCGACGTCACGCGCGAGTACTACATCAACGACGCCGGACGGCAAGTGGACATCCTCGCCGTCAGCGCCTGGATGCGCTACCTCGAGGCGTGCGGCGAGGTGCTGCCGTTCCCGGAAAACGGCTACCGCGGAGATTACGTTCAGGACATCGCAACGATCATCCGTTCGGCCGAGGGCGAGAGCCTGCGGCGCCCGGCGGCCACTGTGCTGGCCGGGCTGCCCGCCGACGCGCCGGCGGGCGATAAGGAGGTCTACATCGACGCGCTGATCAGGCGTGCCCGCGAACTCATCGGCCACGAGGCGTTCCGGCGTGTGTTGGAATTGGCGCTCGAGGCAATGCTCGGGGACATACGCGACGATCTGGAGCAGTTCGGCGTGCGCTTCGATCGTTGGTACTCGGAGCATGCGCTGGAGCGTAGCGGCGCAATCGAGCGCGCCTTGGCGCGCCTGGAGCGCGACGGCCGGCTCTACCGCGCCGAGGGGGCGGTCTGGTTCCGAGCCACCGAATTCGGCGACGAGAAAGACCGTGTCGTGGTGCGCGAGAACGGCCAGAAGACCTATTTCGCGTCCGACATCGCCTATCACCTGGAGAAGCGGGAGCGCGGCTTCGCCGGCCTGATCGACGTGCTCGGCGCCGATCATCACGGCTACGTCGCGCGCGTGCGCGCGGGGCTGACCGCCATGGGAGAGCCGGGCGAGTGCCTGGAGGTCGTCCTGATCCAATTCGTCAGCTTGTTCCGCGGCGGCCAGAAGATTCCGATGGGCAAGCGGGAAGCCCAGTTCGTGACTCTGCGCCAACTGCGCGCCGAGGTCGGCAATGACGCCTGCCGCCTGTTCTATCTGATGCGCAGCCACGACCAGCCGCTCGATTTCGATCTGGAGCTCGCCAAGTCGCGGACCAATGAGAACCCTGTGTATTACATCCAATACGCGCATGCGCGCGTGGCCAGCGTGCTGAAGCAGCTCGCCGCCCGGGGGCTCGCGTTCGAGCGCGCCGAGGGCCTGGCGCATGCGGCGCTGCTGGCGGGTACGCACGAGCAGGCGGCGCTCGCGTGCGTGACGCGCTTTCCAGAGGTGCTCGAACAGGCGGCGCTGAATCGCGCGCCGCACATGCTGGTGCACTATCTGCGTGATCTGGCCAACGCTCTGCACACCTATTACAACGCCGAGACATTCATCGTCGAGGACTCCAAAGTGCGCAATGCGCGGCTCGCCCTGGTGATCGGTGTGCAGCAGGTGCTGCGCAACGGGCTCGCCCTGCTCGGGGTAAGCGCTCCCGAGAGCATGTAAACACATGTCCCAGCTGACCACTCGCGACTACAAGGGCACCGCCCCCCGTCCGCGCGGCTCCGGCGGCCTGGGTCAATTCCTGTGGGGGGCGCTGGCGGGCGCAGTGCTCGCCGGCCTCGGCGCAGCGCTCATCATGCATCATGCCGACAAAGCCGTGCGCGCGTGCACCGCAGTGGCCACCAAACCGGCTGCGACTCCAGCCGCGGCGCTCGTGGCGCCGGCACCGGTGTCGACCAGCCCGATGCCCGGAACATCCCCCGGCGCCAACGCCCGTTCTACGTCGACCTATCCTTCGTCGTCCATCTGGGGAGCAAGAGACCCGAGCCCGCACTCCCATCGGATCGCATCACCGACGCCAGCGGCACGCGCTACGGGCGCTCGGAGCGCCGGCGACGGATCCAATGACGTGGCGCCACGAACCGCGTCTCAGACCCAATATGACTTCTACCAGATGCTGCCTAACCTGAGGGTGACCGTGCCGGCGCCGAGCGCACCCGGGACCCGCAGCATCGGCCCCGGCGGCCGCCCGCAGTTCGCCGGCTACGTGCTGCAGGCCGGCGCCTACAGCAGCGAGGCGCACGCTCGCAAGGTGGTCTCCTATCTGAACTTCCTGGGAACACTTGCGCATATCGATACGGTGCACCAGGGTGGAAAACCGCTGTACCTCGTGCGCATCGGTCCGGTCATCGAGCGCTGGGAACTCAATCGCTTTCGCCACCAGCTCAAGCTCATCGGCCTGCAGGCGGTGGTGATACCCGGCGCCACCCACTGAGTCGCGCAGCGCTCAATCCTCGGCGATCGAGCGAAAATCCAACCCCAGCGAGCGCAGCTTGCGATACAGGTGGGTACGTTCCATGCCGACGCGCTTGGCGAGTTGCCCGACCTTGCCGTTGCACAGCAACAGCTGCTGCTGCAGGTAGGCGCGCTCGAACTGTTCGCGCGCCTCACGCAGCGGCAACGCCAGCAGGTCCTGCTTGACCAGCGGCTCCCCCGCGGGCGCCTGCAGGGCCAACTCCCGCTCGACTTCATCCAGGCCAATTTCCTCGCCACCGCCCTCGATCAACAGGCGGTGAACCAGATTCTTCAGCTCCCGGACGTTGTCCGGCCAGGGATAGTTGCGCAGCCGGTTTTGTGCGGCGACGGAGAAATGGCGCAACGGCAACCCCTCGGAGTCGACCAGCCGGTCGACGTGGTGACGCAATAGCTCGGGGACGTCCTCCGCATAATCGCGCAGCGGCGGCACGCGCACGATCAGCGTGTTGAGGAGGCTGAGCAGGTCGCGCCGCACCCCCGCTCCGGCTCGATTCTCGATGCCCGGCTGCGCGCAGGACACCAGGCGCGCGCGCAACTCGCTCGGCTCGTTGGCGCCGACCGGCGTGAACCGCCCCGCCTGCAGCGCTCCGACCAGCAGGCGCTGCGCGCCCCCCGGCAGATCCTCGAGTTCCTGGATGAACAGCGTGCCGTCGGCGGCCTGCTCGAACAACCCGGGGCGGCGCGCGCCAGCTTCGATCGAGCCGAACAGCCGGCGCTCCGCGTCGGCGTCACGCAGACTGCTCGCCACCACAGTGACGAACGGCGCGCTGGCGCGCGGGCCGCGCCCATGCAGATATTGAGCGAACATCTCGCGCCCCGAGCCCGACTCTCCGACCAACAGCACCGGCGAGCTGTGGGTGGCGATCTGCTGCAGTTCGGCGCGCAACTGCTGCATGAGCTTGCTCTTGCCGGCCAGGGTGATCATCGCCGGCGCGAACAGCTTTCCCGCCTGACGTTTGCGCCGACCCGCATCCAGGGCCCGCTCCACGGTGCGCAACAGCTTGGCGAGCGACAGCGGCTTCTCGACGAAATCGAACGCGCCGAGTCGCGTCGCCTCCACCGCGGTCTCCACTGTGCCGTGGCCGGACATCATCACGACCGGGCAATCGTCAGACGCGGTGGTGGACCACTCGCGCAGCAGCGTGATGCCGTCGACGTCCGGCATCCAGATGTCGAGCAGCACCAGATCAGGTGTCTGGCGGGCGCGTGACGCGCGTGCTTGGGCTGCGTTGGCCGCCACTTCGACCGCGTAGCCCTCCTCGGAGAGGATCTCCTTGAGCAGGCCACGGATATCCGCCTCGTCATCGACCACCAGTATGTGTGCCGAACTCATGCTTGCTCGCTCCGCAATGTTTCTTGTCTCTTGCGCGCCCCCGACGGGCGACCAAACGCCACCGGCAACGCCACCCGGATGCGGGCGCCGCCTTCCGGCAGGTTATCGGCGTCGATCCGCCCGCCGTGCTCTTCCACGATCTTCTTCACAATCGCAAGCCCAAGGCCCGTACCCTTGGGTTTGCTGGTCACGTACGGATCGAAGATCCTGCCGAGCAATTCCGGATGGAACCCGGGGCCATTGTCACACACGCTCACCGCTGCGAACGCATTACCGCCACCCTCGAGCCGCGTGGCGATCTCGAGCCGCGCGGCGGGATGGCCCTCGAGCGCTTCGAGGGCGTTGGTGACCAGATTATTCAGAATCTGGCGCACTCGGCCACGATCGGCCTCGATCGCCGCAAGCCGCTCGTCCAGGTCGAGCACGATGGCTGCATGTCCGTCCTGCGAGCGATACAGGTCGGCGACCTCGGTCACCAGCTGATTGAGGCTGAAGCGACTGACGTGCATCTCCGGGGCGCGCGCGTATTCGCTGAATGCATTGACCATCTGTTGCATGCTCTCGACCTGCTGCACGATGGTATGGGTGGAGCGGTCCAGTATCTCCGCCTCCGCCGGCGCGAGCAGCGGCAGCAGCCGTCGGCGCAGACGTTCAGCCGACAGCTGGATCGGGGTCAGCGGATTCTTGATCTCGTGCGCCAGACGCCGCGCGACCTCGCCCCAGGCGGCATCACGCTGCGCTTCGAGCAGTGCGGTGATGTCGTCGAAGACGATCACGTAGCCCATGTCGCCGCTCTCTCCCGGCAACGGTGTGCAGGCGCACATCAGCGTGACCGCACGGCCCGATCTGCCGAACTCGATCTGCTCACGCCACTCGTCGCGGCCGCGCGCAAAGCGTACCGCGAGCGCCGCGACGAACTGCGCCAGCCGCTCGTTGCCGACGGAAAGATCGGTCAGCGCCCGACCGGCAGCGCTCGACAGATCGGTGCCCAGGATACCGCCGGCGGCCCGGTTGGCCATGCGTACCGCCAGGTTGCGGTCGATCGCCAGCACCCCGGTCGAGAGCCGCGCGAGAATGATCGCCAACCGTTCGCGCTCGCGCTCGACCGCCTGTTGACTGCGCGTAGCCTCATCGTGAGCTCGGCGCAGCCGCTTGGTCATGTCGTTGAAGGAATGCACCAGGAAACCCATCTCGTCGCGCGACGGCAGGGCCAGCCGGGTCTCGAAGTCGCCCTTGCCTACCGCACGGGTCCCGGCGATCAGGTCCTGTACGGGACGAGTGAGCTGCTCGGCGAAGTAGATTGCGCCGTGGATGGCCGCCAGCATCGCCAGCAACAGCACGAGCGTGAGGGTCAGGGTGAAGCTGTAGCGCAACGGCTGGCGCAGCGCCGTCAGATTGCCGTAGCGTGAATAGGAGCGCTGGACCGAATCGGAGAGGGCCGAGAGGCGCGTGGGCACCGGGTACAACGCCATCAGATACCGCAACGCACCGCCGTTTGAAGCCTGCGCGAGCGGCACGCCGATGCGGATCAGGAATCGGCCGTTGGACTGAGGCTGGAGCCTGACATAAGTGTGTCGCGCAGTTACGGTGCGCACCAGATTGGTCGGCGGCGCGAGCGGCACGTCGGCGAGCGGATTGCGCAGACTCGCCGCGAGGATGCGCCCGCTGCCGTTGTACAGGATGATCTCGCGGGCCGAGTCGGCGCGGCGGGCCCGGTCGATCTGTGCCTGGATCCGTAAGGTCGACCGTCCGCTCAACGCGCCGGCCAGCATCTCGGTACGGCGGGCTTCCGCCTGCACGCGCAAGTCCAGAGCGGAGCGCGACAGAACCAACGCATCTTTCAGACCGGCGCGGACTTCGACGCGAAACCAGCTGTCGATGCCGCGGTCGAGGAACTGCAGCGAGGAAAAGTACACGATCAACAGCGGCGCCACCACCAGCGCGCCGAAGATCAGCACGGTGCGGGCCGTCAGGCGCGAGCCCGGCACGTGGTTGCGGTAGTCACGGACCAGCTGCCAGACGCGGCGCACCAGCAGCACGATCAGCGCGAGCACGCCGATCACGTTGAGCAGGACGATCCAGGGTTGAAGCCGGCTGAACTCGGAGGAGTTCTGAGCGCTCTTCGCCAGGAGCATCAGGGCGGCGAGCCCAATGACGCTCCACAACGCGATGGCGGCGATCGCGCGTGCGCGCCGCCGCGGCACCGGTCCGCTCACATTGGCAGCGACCATGTGTACCAGGCGCTTTCGCGCTGCCAGTCATCCGTCCAGAATAGTAATGCCCGCAAGGACGCGGGCAGCTTACCGCGCCGCACGCTGGCACGGACACTGATGGTGTACCGCCCGCCATGTAGTTGGGACTCGACCAGGATCGGCCAATCGCTCACGCGCTCGAGATAATGAAGCGCGTCCTGGACGGTCTTGAAGCTGTCCTCAGCGCCGCTTTGGGCATTGCGCACCACATAGCGGCGGGTGACCAAGTGGTAGGCGAGCTCCCGGTGAAGCGTGACGTCGACGATCGTGGCGTCAAACCAGAAGCGGCGCACTTGGTCGATCCGAGCCTCGACGTCAAAGCTCAGTGTCACGCCGTTCTGCAATGCCTTGAGGATGGTCGGGTTGAGTGGATAGGCCACCCGCGCATTGAGCTCGATGACGCCACGGTCGAAATTGACGTACGCCGAACGCACCGCGAGCACGCCGTCGAGGGCGCTCGCACAGGCGGGCCTGCCGAAGCCGATAAGCATCAGCAATGCGGCGGCCGCCAGAAGCCTGGACGCCAATCCCGCCACGGGCGCCCATCGCGAAACTGTTCGTGGCATCAATGCGACGCTCGAGCGCGTCATTCTCCGCTCCTGCGGACTGTATCAGGTTCAGGCCGTTGTCTTTTCGACACAAGCATAATAAAAGCCATCGGTCAGCGCAGGCCCTCCTGGAAGCAGCTGCACGTCCCGGCTCGTCACCACCGCCCCGACTGGAAGGCCATCTGCCGAGGGTCGAGCGGCCCGAGCCTCGGGTGCCTGCGCGTAGAAACGCTCCAGAACCCCCGCGTTCTCCTCCGGCAGCACCGAGCAGGTGGAGTACACCAGCCGCCCTCCCGGCGCGAGCAGACCGAAAGCCGCCCGCAGAATCTCCAGCTGTCTCGCCGCGAACGACGCAACGTCCTCGGCGCGGCGCAGGAGCTTTATGTCCGGATGACGCCGGATGACCCCCGTGCCCGAGCACGGCACATCGACCAGGATGCGCTCGAAGGGCCGTCCGTCCCAGTACGTGGCCGGCTCACGGACGTCCGCCGCCGCCAGATGCGCCTCGAGGCCCAACCGACCGAGGGTCGATCCGACCCGCTGCAGGCGCGCAGGATCGATATCGAGGGCCCAAAGCTCGACGTCGGGGGTGCGCTCGAGAATATGCGCCGCTTTGCCACCGGGGGCCGCACAGGCATCCAGCACCCGCATCCCGGCGGCGGCGTCGAGCAGCGGCGCGGCCAGCTGGGCGCCCGCATCCTGGACTGACACCCAGCCTTCGCGAAATCCGGGCAGCGCCGCGACGGGCACCGGTCGCTCGATCATGACGGCAGTGGCATCCGCCAGAGCGCCCAGATTGTCTAGAAGTCGGCCCGCGAGGCCGGCGGCAGCCAGATCGGCCAGGTACTGCTCGGGGGAGCGCAGACGCGGATTCAACCGCAGCGTGAGCGGCGGATGGACGTTGCCGGCTTCGAGCAAGCCCTCGACTTGACGCGGCCATGCGGCGGTCAATGCGTCCACCAGCCAAGCCGGGTGAGCCGTCCGGCAGGCCGTATCGCGGTCGGTCTGCGCGAAGAGCGTCTCGCGTCCGGCCACGAACTTGCGCAGCACCGCGTTGACCAGGCCGCTCGCGTGCGCATGACGCAGGACACGCACCGCGTCGACGGCGGCATGCACGGTCTTCTGCGGTGGGGTGCGCGAGTATTCGATCTGGTGCGCCGCGGTGACCAGTAGCGCGTGCACGTCCCGATCGACCGTATCGGGCCTCGCCAGTAGAGAGTCGATGGCTGGACGCAACCGCAGGTACCAGCGCACCGTCCCGAGAGCAATTGCCCGCACGGCGGAGCGTTGCGCGCTAGACTCGAACATTATCAAGGCCGCGTCCGCGGATTGTCCGCTGCGTACCGCTGCGACAGCGCGCGCGGCGTCGGCGAGCACGCCAGCCCCCTGACTCTGCGGATGATTCAACGTGCGTCGCCCAACTGTGTGCCGACCACCAGCGCGTGACGGCCAGTGGCGAACACGCCGGCGGACTGCCGCGAGCCGCCCGGCCGCTGCAGCGCGAGCAGATCCAGGCAACCCTCACCGCATCGAACCCTGATGTAGCCATCCCTGTGCCGACCGACCGCCTGTACCACGCATCCTGGCGCAGCGTCCGCGTCGTCACCGTCGGGCGCGATCCGGGCGGCGTGCACCAGGAGGCGCTCTTCCCTACCAGCCTGCACATCGACACGCACCGTATCGGCCGTGGCCCGCGGCTGCAGAGCGCGGATGAGGCGCTCGATTTCAGTCGCAGGCCGCCGCCAGTCGATGCGTGCCTCGCTCTTGTCCAGCTTGCGAGCGTAGGTGACGCCGTCCGTCGGTTGGGGCATGGCCGTAAGCGTCCCGTCCGCCACGCCGTCAAGGGCTCGCAGCAGCAGGGGGCCGGACAGGTCGGCCAGTCGGTCGCGCAGGGTCGCGCCGGTATCGCTCGGCTCGATCGGCACACCCTGCTGCAGCAGAATCGGGCCCGTATCGAGCCCGGCCTCCATGCGCATCACGGTCAGGCCGGTCTCGCGGTCCCCGGCGAGCAGCGCCCGCTCGATGGGCGCCGCGCCGCGCCACCTTGGAAGGAGCGAGGCATGCACATTGAGGCAACCGAGCGGGGGCAGGTCGAGCACCGGCTGCGGAAGAATCAAGCCATAGGCGACCACAACGAGCACGTCCGGCCGCCATTCGTCCAGCATGGACCAGTCAGCCGGCACCTTAAGGGCGGCCGGTTGACGGATCGGGACACTGGCCTGCGCGGCCAGCTTGACGGGCGAGGACGCCAGTTGCCGGCCACGTCCCCGGGGCCGATCAGGCTGGGTGAGAACCCCGACGACCTGATGGCGCGAATGCAGCAACTCCAGGAGAACGGGCAACGCGAACTGCGGCGTGCCCGCGAACGCCACGCGCAAGGCGGCTGATGAAGGCACGGACCCGTCCGCCTACAGGGCCGATCGGGCCGCCGGCGCACGGTGTCGCGAGCGGAACTTGCGCTCCTTATCGAGCTTCTTGCGGATACGCTCACGCTTGAGATTGGAAAGGTGGTCCACGAACAGCTTACCCTCGAGGTGATCCATCTCATGCTGGACGCACACCGCCAACAGATCGGCGCACTCGCGCTCGAACACCGTGCCGTCGCGCTCCTGGGCGCGCACGTGGATTCGGGCGGCGCGCGTGACCGTATCGAAAATGCCCGGAACCGACAGACAGCCCTCCTCGGTACTCGTCTCGCCCTCGAGCGCGAGAAGCTGCGGATTGATCAGCACCAACGGCTCGTTGTGCGCCTGCGAAACATCGATGACAATGACGCGTTGATGCACATCGACCTGGGTCGCCGCGAGGCCGATGCCCGGGGCGTCGTAAAGAGTCTCGAGCATGTCGTCGATCAGGCGCTCCACGCCGGCGTTGAAGCGGGTGACCGGCTGGGCACGGGTGCGCAGCCGCGGGTCGGGAAACTCAAGAATCGTTCGCAGCGTCATGGGGACTTCGAGTGGGAATGGGGAATAGGGGTTCCGACGGTCTCCGCCAGGCAGCCGCGCCGGGCGCGACCGTGACCGGCTGCACAACTTGACATTGAACCGCCGTACACGGGGAGCCGAAATGCGATTATACCCGGCCATGGGGTCAAATCAGATTTGCAGTGCGCGCCTTTTGCTGGTGGTCGGGGCTTCGGTCCTGCTCGGAGCCTGTTCCTCGCTGCACGGCGTCACCCATCCGGCCGCCTCCGGGCCGCCCGCCGCAGGTCGTTCGTCCGAACCGTCCCGCCTGGCCTCGGTACCTGAGCGCAATCGAACCGCGCAGTATCCGTCTCATTCGAATGCCTCCGTCGATCCGGCGCCGATCATCCGCGCCAGCGCGCCGATGACCTATACCGTCAAGCCTGGGGATACGCTCTGGGGTATCGCTTCGAGGTTCCTGCGCAATCCTTGGGCCTGGCCCGAGGTCTGGTACATCAATCCCAAGATCCACAATCCCCACTGGATCTATCCGGGCGACGTCCTGGCGCTCGCCTACGGGAGAAACGGCCAGCCGATGATCCGCGTGGTGCGGCCCAGCCCGCTGCGCTCGCAAGAATCGACGGTGATGCTCAAGCCACACCTGCGCAGCACAGCCATTACCGCCGCGATACCGACCATTCCCTACTCGGCGATTGCCCCATTCCTGACCCGCCCCGTAGTGTTTACATCGGGCCAGATCCGGCGTGCGCCTCACGTCATCGCGATCCGCGATCAGCACCAGGTGGCCGGCGCGGGCTTCGTGATCTACACCAGCGGCCTGGGACGCCGTCCTCACAGCCGCTACAGCGTTATTCACGTCGAGCAGGCGCTGCGTGCACCTGGGTATTGGGGCTTCGGGCACGTCTACGGCTACCTTGGCGTGTTCACGGGCACGGCCGTCGTGACCGCCGATGGCGATCCGGCCACCGCGGTCCTCACCAACACGGCCCGCGAGACCTTCCCGGGCGACCGGCTGGTCACCAATGACGCGCCGCTGCCGCTGAACATGGAGCCGCGCGCGCCCTCCCGTCCCGTTCACGGCCAAATCATCTGCGTGGTCGGCGGCACCGGGGGCCAGGAGGACATGGCCGGCACGTACGACATCGTGGTCGTCGACCGCGGCAGCCGCGCCGGTCTCGTACCGGGCGACGTGCTGGCGGTCCAACACCGGGGCAGAGTGGTACACGACCCTTATGGAGCTTTTGCCTGGCTGTTCCACGCGCTGGGCTCCTCCGGCACGCTGCTCTCGCCGCGCGTCAAGCTGCCCAACTATCGGATCGCCACGCTGCTGGTATTCAAGACATACCGGCAGCTGTCGTTCGCCCTGGTCGTAGCTGCCTCGCACCCCATCAACGACGGCGACGTGGTCGGCAATCCCTAGCTTTTTTTAGCGCTGCGCCCGGTCACGCCGCCCGTCCGGCGCGGTCGGCAAGCGCCTTGAGCACCGGGGCGGTGAGCGGGCGCACGCCGCGCCACAGACGGAATGACTCGGCGGCCTGCTCGACCAGCATTCCCCAGCCCGGCGCGGCATCACGACACCCCAGCTCCCGCGCCCAGCACACAAACGGCGTATCGCCCCGCCCGTAAGCCATGTCGTAGAAAAACGTACCCGGGCCGAAGGCCGCCGCCGGCACCTCCGGCAGCTCGCCGGTAAGACTGGCGGACGTGGCGTTGACGACCAGATCGAACGGTTGGGGATCGAGCGCGCCGAAACCGCAACCCTCGATCGGACCGAGCCCGGCGAACATCGCGGCGAGCGCCACGGCCCGCTCGGCCGTACGATTGACGACGACGAGCCGCTGCGGCGCAAGTGCCAACAGCGGCGCGATCACCCCGCGCGCCGCCCCGCCGGCGCCGATCAACAGGATGCTGCGCTGCCGGATCGTAACACCCAGGTTGACCGACAGATCCTGGACCAGCCCGATCCCGTCGGTGTTGTCACCGAGCACAGTCCCGTCGTCGCGCATCGCCAAGGTATTGGCCGCGCCGGCGCGCGCCGCCCGCTCCGTCAGCTCATCCGCGAGCGATAGCGCCCGGCCCTTGTGCGGCACGGTGATGTTCACGCCGCGCCCGCCGGCGGCGAAGAACTCGCTCACCCGCTCGTTGAAGTGCTCCGGCTCAACGTCCATCAGCCGATAGCTCAGCGTTTGTCCGGTTTGGCGCGCGAACAGTGCATGGATGAAAGGTGAAAAACTATGGGCAACCGGATGACCCACCACCGCATACTGGTCCACTCTCCCTTCCATGAGCCGATTTTGCGCTCTCATCGAGCAGCTGTCACCCGAAGCGCGCGCTTCGCGGGCGGCACACGGCGGCTGAAATCGCGGCGTTCGCGCGCGATAACGCCCCTCCGGCGGACGGCCATGCGTCATAATGACGGCTAGCGCGGCACGCGCGGCCGCACGGCGATCCCGCCGCCCGGCCCAACGGCGAGCCGACCGTACAGCTCGGCGAGCGATTCCGCGAGCTCGGCATCGAGTTGGTAGGGCGGGTTGATGATCAACATTCCGGATCCGTTGAGCGCGACTCGGGAATCCGCTGGATACAGCCGCAGCTCCGCAGTCAACATGGCGCGCGTGATCCGGCTCGCCACCCCGTCGAGCCAGCGGTCCGTGTCGCGGGCGATCTTCACCGGATACCAGACAAGCACAACGCCCGTTGGGAACCGCTTGAGCGCGTCGGCCACCGCGGCACTGGTGCGCTCGAAGTCACGCCGCGTGTCCTCGTACGGCGGATCGATGAGCGTCAGCGCGCGCCCCTGTGGCGGCGGCAGCGCGGATCGCAATTTCTCGAATCCATCGCCTGTCTCGGTGCGTATGCGCACCGTGCCCGCGCCGGACAAAGCCCGCTCCAGCGCGCGCGCCTCCTCGGGCATGGCCTCGACGAACAGCGCGCGGTCCTGGGCACGCAGCTCGCTCACCGCGAGCCACGGCGAGCCGGGATAGCCGCGCGCCCCGGCGCGCCCGGCGCGCAACCGCTCGAGAAGCGCAAGGTAGCGGCGCAGCGGCGCGGCGACGCATTCGGTGCCGACGAGCCGCCCGATCCCCTGCTGCGACTCCGCCGCTGAATCGGCCAGATCATACACGCCACGTCCGGCGTGGGTTTCGAGGTACAGAAACCCCTTCTCTTTGCGCTTCAGTGCGGCGAGCACCGCCAAAAGCGTCACGTGCTTGTGCACGTCGGCGAAATTGCCGGCGTGGTAAATGTGTCGATACTTCATGTGACCAGAGTATGCGCGAATGCGGTGCGACAGTTCCCCCTAGCCCGGGAGCACGTCCCCAGTCCATTGCGCGCGTCGGCACGTGCCGAGACACCGAGTCGGCACTTTGTGATGCAACGCGCCACATTTGCGCGCTCCGAGGGCTGTCGCGTCGCCCTAAGCTGCCGGTCCATGAGCCTTGCCCACCTGTGCGCCTACCTGGCTCGCGCACCAGGACTGACGGCCGAGCATGTTCAGGCGCTCGCGCGGGAGGCGACCGATCCGGCTCGCCTGTGCGCGCCGGGCGCGATCGCGCGCGTATGCTTGCCCGAGGCCGTGCGGACCTACCTGGGAGCACCAGAATCTCCTGCGGTACGCGCCGACGTACGCTGGTGCGAGTCGCACGGCGTCCATCCGTTGCTGTGCCTGGACGCAGCGTATCCGCCGCAATTGGCGGCCACGCGGGGTGCGCCACCCGTGCTCTACGTCCAGGGCGATGTCGCTGCGCTGAGGCGGCCTCAGCTGGCGGTCGTCGGATCACGCCGCCCGACGCCGGCAGGACGGCGCATTGGTCGTGAGTTCGCCGCAGCGCTGGCGCGCGCCGGGCTGGTGATCACCAGCGGGATGGCCTGCGGCATCGATGCGGCAGGCCACGAAGGTGCCCTCGAAGCCGACGGCGCGACGATCGCGGTACTCGGTTGCGGTCTGGCCCATAGGTACCCGCGGGAGAACGCCGGGCTGGCGGAGCGCATTGTCCGCCGAGGAGCGCTCGTTTCGGAATTCCCGCCCTGGGTCGCGCCCCGGCGGCAGAATTTCCCGCGGCGCAACCGGGTCATCAGCGGACTGTCGCTGGGCACCCTTGTGGTCGAGGCCGCCGCCGGGAG
>DAHXNE010000121.1 GCA_027366635.1 Gammaproteobacteria bacterium
CGTGTCGATGAAGATCGAAGTGGTCACGCTGTTTGCGCCGATGATCAGCGGAGCGTTGCGCTTCGGTGTGGTGGGCCGCGCGCTCGAGAGTGGGCGGCTCTCGGTGGGGACGGAGGATCCGCGCGCTCATACGCGCGATCCGCACCGGACCGTGGACGATCGGCCGTACGGCGGTGGGCCGGGGATGGTGCTCAAGCCCGAGCCGATGCTGGCGGCCATCCGGGCCGCGGCGGCGCGCCTGCCGCCGGGTAGCCCCCGGGTGTGCCTCTCGGCGCAAGGTGAGCGCTTCACGCAGGCCGTGGCCCGCTCGCTGGCGACCCTGCCGGGCCTGCTGCTGGTCGCGGGCCGCTACGAAGGTTTGGACGAGCGCGTGATCGAGATCGGGATCGACCGGGAGCTGTCGATCGGCGATTACGTGCTCTCGGGCGGTGAGCTGCCGGCGCTGGCGGTGATCGACGCGGTGGCGCGCCTGCTGCCCGGAGTGCTCGGTGACGAGCGCTCGAGCGAGCTGGATTCGTTTTCGCAGGGGCTGCTCGACTGGCCGCACTATACGCGGCCGGACATATTCGAGGGCCTGGAGGTGCCGAAGGTGCTACGCTCCGGCAATCATGCCGAGATCGAGCGCTGGCGGTTGGGACAGTCCGTGGCGCGCACGTGGCGCCGCCGTCCGGACCTGGTCCGGGGGTGGGTGCTCTCGAGCGAGGCGCGGCAGATATTGAATGAGCTTCCGGGCCTCGAGCCGGCTGGAAGCGACGATCGAGGATGGATGAAGCAATGAGTCATATCGTTCAGCAACTCGAAAAAGAGGCCATGACCCGCAAGGTCCCGGACTTCAAGCCGGGGGACACCGTGGTCGTGCAGGTGAAGGTCGTCGAGGGCGACCGCGAGCGCGTCCAGGCGTACGAGGGCGTGGTGATCGCCCGCAGCAACCGTGGTCTGAACTCCTCGTTCACGGTGCGCAAGATCTCCCACGGCGAGGGCGTCGAGCGCGTCTTCCAGACCTACAGCCCGGCCATCAGCGACATCGCCGTCAAGCGCCGCGGCAACGTGCGTCGCGCCAAGCTCTATTATTTGCGCGAACTCTCGGGTAAGGCGGCGAGAATCGAAGAGAAGATCTGACGGGCCGCAAATTGGCGAGCGTGCGCAAAATCCTCTACGGCCTGTGGCGCGGTCTGGACGTACTGCGCAAGGTTCTGGTGCTCGTATTGCTGCTGGCGCTCGCCGGCTTGCTCATCGGCGTGCTGCACACGTCGCTGCCGACGGTGCCGGAGCGGGCGGCGCTGGTGGTTGCCCCGCAGGGACGGCTGGTCGAGCAGCTCACGGGCAATCCGCTCGATCGCGCCATCGAGACCGCGCAGACCGGCGCGGTCGATCAGACCTCGTTGTGGAGCCTCGTCGAGGCGATCCGCGGCGCGGCCCACGACGCGCGCATCCGCGTGCTGGTGCTCGATCTGGATGACATGCAGGGCGCCGGGCTGCCGGAGCTCGAGGAGCTGGCGCGCGCCATCGACGTGTTCCGCGCCAGCGGCAAGCCGGTGCTCGCCTACGGCGGCACGTACGATCAGGATCAGTACTTCGTCGCCGCTCACGCCAGCCAGATCTACCTCGACCCGAGCGGCTACGTGCTGATCCGCGGGTTCGGGCAGTACCAGCTGTACTTCGCCGGTCTGCTGAAGAAGCTCGGCGTCCACGTTCACGTGTTCCGCATCGGCAAGTACAAGAGCGCCGTGGAGATCTTCACGCGCGACGACATGTCGAAGGCCGACCACACGCAGGCCGTGGCTTATCTGGACTCGATGTGGTCCACGTATCAGCGCCAGGTGACCGCCGCGCGCGGGCTGCCCGGGGACGCCATCGCGCAGTATGTCGCCTCGCTCGCCAAGACGGTGCCCGCCGCTGACGGCGATGCCGCGGAGGTGGCGCTGCAGGATCACCTGGTGAGCGCTCTGGCCGACCGCGAGCAGTTCGAGCACCGCGTGATGGCGCTGGTGGGGGTCAACAAACACGGCGAGTTCAATGCGATCTCCGCTCAGGCCTATGCGCAGATCGTCCGGGCCCGGCAGCGGGTCGCGCGCGCGGACAAGCCGCGCGTCGGGGTGATCGTCGCGGCGGGCGACATTCTCAACGGTGAGCAGCCCCCCGGCCGGATCGGCGGCGCCTCGCTCTCGCGGCTGATCCGCGCGGCGCGCCTCGACAAGCGCATCAAGGCGGTGGTGCTGCGCATCGACAGCCCCGGCGGTAGCGTCACCGCCGCCCAGGAAATCTATCACCAGCTGGTCGCGCTGCGCCGGGCCGGCAAGCCGCTGGTGGTCTCGATGGGCGATCTGGCCGCCTCCGGCGGCTACTACATCGCCGCGCCGGCCAACCAGATCTGGGCCAGCCCCGCGACCATTACCGGTTCGATCGGTATCTTCGCGATCATCCCGACGTTCGGTAAGGCCCTCGCCAAGATCGGCGTCCACAGCGACGGGGTGGGCACGACGCCGCTCGCCGGCGCGCTGGCCATCGGTCAGCCGCTCAGTCCCGAGGCGCGCGTGCTGATTCGCTCGCAGATCAACCGCGGTTACGCACAGTTCGTGGACCGCGTGGCCGCGGGGCGCCACATGACGTTTGCGCAGGTGAACGCGATTGGTCAGGGCCGGGTCTGGTCCGGCGCGGCCGCGCGGCGCATCGGCCTGGTTGATCATTTGGGCACGCTCGAGGATGCGGTCCGGGCCGCGGCCCGCCTCGCCAAGATCAAGAACTACCAGATGCAATTCCTCCATCCGCGCCTGTCGTGGGCGCAACAGCTGTTGCAGCGGGCCCAGGCGCGCGCGGCCTTTGCGGCGGTCGATCTGTTCGGGCCGCGGCTGCATATGCCGGCTCTGATGGCGTTCGCCGCTCCGCTGCGGCCGTATGCGCACGAGCTGGAGACGCTGGCGCGCTTTGGCACGCGTGGCCAGATGTACGCCTACTGCTTCTGCAGGAGCCTCGCGCGCTGAGCGGAGCTCAGAGCGTCTGCCAGTCCAGGATGACCTTGCCGGCGCGGCCGGACCCCATGATGGAGAACGCTTCGCGGTAATGCTGGATGGGCAGGTGGTGGGTGATGACCGGCTGCAGGCTCAGTCCGCTTTGCAGCAGGCTCGCCATTTTGTACCAGGTCTCGAACATCTCCCGGCCGTAGATGCCCTTCAGGGTGAGGCCTTTGAAGATCACCTGGGTCCAATCGATGGCGGCCTCCTGCGGCGGGATGCCGAGCAGGGCGACCGAGCCGCCGTGGTGCATGGTGCGCAGCAGGTCGCGGAAGGCCGTCATGTTGCCCGACATCTCCAGTCCCACGTCGAACCCCTCCTGCATGCCGAGCGCGCTCATGGTCTGCTCGATCGTCTCGCGCTGAACGTTCACCGCCCGCGTCGCCCCCATCTGCTTGGCCAGATCCAACCGGTAGTCGTTCACGTCGGTGATGACGACGTGGCGGGCGCCGACGAAGCGGGCGATGGCGACCGCCATGATGCCGATCGGGCCGGCGCCGGTGATCAGCACATCCTCGCCGACCGTGTTGAATGCCAGCGCGGTGTGGGTGGCGTTGCCGAACGGATCGAGGATGGAGGCGATGTCGTCGCTGATGGAATCGGGCAGCTTGAAGGCGTTTTCGGCCGGGATGGCCAGATATTCGGCGAACGCGCCGGGGCGATTCACGCCGACGCCGATGGCGTTGCGGCACAGGTGGCGACGGCCGGCGCGGCAGTTGCGGCAATGCCCGCAGGTGATGTGGCCTTCGCCGGACACCCGGTCCCCCACCCGCAGCCCGCGTACCTCCGAGCCGAGCTCGACGACCCGGCCGCAATACTCGTGACCGACCGCCATGGGGACGGGGATGGTTTTGCGCGCCCAGTCGTCCCAGTTGAAAATGTGCATGTCGGTGCCGCAGATCGCGGTCTTGGCGATCTCGATCAGCACGTCGTTGGGGCCGATCTGCGGCTGCGGCAGATCCTCGAGCCAGATGCCGGGCCCGGCTTCCTTCTTGACGAGGGCTTTCATGAGATGACTCCCAGTTCCCGTCCCACCGCCGCGAAGGCGGCCAGGGCGGTGTCGAGCTCGGTGCGGCTCAGCGCCGCGGACATCTGCGTGCGGATGCGCGCCTGGCCCTGCGGCACCACCGGATAAGAGAAGCCGATCACGTACACGCCGTGCTCGAGCAGGCGGTCGGCCAACCGACTCGCGACAGTCGCATCGCCGATCATCACCGGGATGATCGGGTGCTCGCCCGGCTTGAGGGTGAAGCCGAGCCGCTCCAGCCCGGCACGGAAATACTGCGCGTTCTCGTGCAGGCGCGTACGCAGCGCCGGGCGCTGCTCGAGCAGCTCCAGCACGTGTACGGCGGCGGCGGCCACCACCGGCGGCACACTGTTCGAGAACAGGTAGGGGCGCGACCGCTGGCGCAGCCACTCGATGATCTCGCGGCGCGAGGCGACGTATCCGCCGCTCGCTCCGCCGAGCGCCTTGCCGAGGGTGCCGGTCAGGATGTCGACCCGCGCCCCGACACCACAATGCTCGGGCGTGCCGCGTCCGTGCGCGCCCATGAAGCCGGTGGCGTGCGAGTCATCGACCATCACCAGCGCGTCGTAGCGCTCGGCGAGCTCGCAGATCTGCCGCAGGTTCGCGACCGTGCCGTCCATGGAGAACACCCCGTCGGTGGCGATCAGGCGGGTGCGCGCCGCGGCGGCCTGCCGCAGGCACGATTCGAGCTCCCGCATGTCGTTGTTCGCGTAGCGTAGGCGCTGCGCCTTGCACAGGCGGATCCCGTCGATGATGCTGGCGTGATTGAGCGCATCGGAGATGATCGCGTCGCGCTCATCGAGCAACGCCTCGAACAGTCCGCCGTTGGCATCGAAGCACGAGGAGTAGAGGATCGCGTCCTCGGTGCCGAGGAAGCCGCTCAAGCGCTGCTCGAGCGTCTTGTGCACCGTCTGCGTGCCGCAGATGAAGCGCACGGAGGCCATGCCGAAGCCGTACTGCTCGAGGGCCGCATGCGCCGCCGCGCACACGTCGCGGTCGTTGGCGAGGCCCAGGTAGTTGTTGGCGCAGAGGTTGATCACCTCGCGCCCGCCGGTCGTGACATGGCCGCCCTGCGGACCGGCCAGCACGCGCTCGCGCTTGTACAGTCCCTGCTCCCGCAGGGCCGAGAGCTCCGAGCGCAGGCGCTCGATCAGTTCGGGCATCATGCGCGGCCATTATACGCGCCCCCCGGCGGCTGCGCGCGGCGCCGCTGTTGGTTAACATGGCGGTCCCGAGTTCCCCTGCGAGGTCGATCATGGCTCTGTCCCTTTACGCGGCCACCGTGCCGTCTTACCTGCAAATTCTGCGGTCGGTCACCGGCCTGCTCGGCAAGGCGCAGGCCTTCTGCGCCGAGCGGAGCCTGGCGCCCGAGGAGATCATCGAGGCCCGGTTGGCGCCGGACATGCTGCCGTTCGCCTACCAGGTGCGCTCCACCGTGACGCATTCGGTCGGGGCCATCGAGGGCCTGCGCCGCGGCACTTTCTCACCGGACCGGTCGGCGCCGCCGGGCAGCTTTGCGCAGCTCGAGACCCTGGTGCGGGGCGCCCAGACGACGCTCGGCGCGCTCGATCCGGCTGAACTCGACGGTTACGCCGATCGCGACATGCTGTTCGTGAGCGGCGAGCGGCGTCTGGCGTTCACGGGTGCGGACTTCCTATTGTCGTTCTCGCAGCCGAACTTCTATTTCCATGCCACCACCGCCTACGACATCCTGCGCTGGAAGGGTGTGGCGATCGGCAAGCGGGACTTCACCGGCCAGCTGCGCATCAAGGCTTAGCCACGGCGCGGCGCGGGCCGTGGCCGCAGGGCCACGGCGTCGGCGCCGGCGATGCGTGCGAGGCGGTCGATGGATTCGCGGGCGTCGGATCGCTATCCTTCAGGCCCTGATCGTCACTGGATGGAAGGCTGTACAGGATGGCTAAAGTACCCCTCGGAGTCGGTCCGCGACGACCGCAAGTCGTGGTTCTGGTCGGTGCGACCGGCGATCTGGCCCGCCGCAAGCTGCTGCCGGGGCTGTTCCATCTGGTGGGCGCCGGCTACATCCCCGGCTGTCGCATCATCGGGGTGTCGCTCGACGAGCTGGACGTCGAGGGCTTTCGCCAAATCGCCCGCGCCGCCGTCGAGGAATTCTCGGGCAGCAAGGTGACGCCGGCGGAGTGGTCCGCCTTCGCCGACGGGATCGACTACGTGCCGCTGTCCGGCGGCGCGGCGGCGCTCAGGGCGGCCGTGGAGCGCGCCGAGGGCGCCTTGGAAGGCGAGCCGCAGCGGCTGCACTATCTGAGCGTACCGCCGAGCGCCGCGCTTGCCATCGTGCGCCTGCTGGGCGAGGCGGGGCTGGTGGAGCGCTCGCGCATCATCATGGAAAAGCCCTTCGGCACGGACCTGCAGAGCGCCGTGTCGTTGAACGCCAAGCTGCACGAAGTGTTCAACGAGCGGCAGATCTTCCGCATCGATCACTTCCTCGGCAAGGAGCCGGCGCAGAACATTCTCGCCTTCCGCTTCGCCAACGGCCTGTTCGAGCCGATCTGGAACCGCAACTTCATCGAGCACGTCCAGATCGACGTGCCGGAAACGCTTGGGCTGGACAAGCGTACGCGGTTCTACGACGCGATCGGCGCGTTCCGCGACATGGTGGTGACCCACTTGTTTCAGGTCCTCGCCTTCGTCGCCATGGAGGCGCCGACCGCGCTCGAGCCAAACGCTATCAGCGAAGAGAAAAACAAGGTCTTCAGAAGCATGCTGCCGATCAAGCCGCACGACGTGGTGCGTGGCCAGTACAACGGCTATCGCGGCGAGGCGGGCATCAGCCCGGAGTCCGACACCGAGACTTTCATCGCGCTGAAAGTCACCATCGACAACTGGCGCTGGGCGGGGGTGCCGTTCTACCTGCGCACCGGCAAGCGCCTGGCCGAAGGCAATCGCATCATCTCGATCGCCTTCCGTGAGCCGCCGAAGAGCATGTTCCCGCCGGACTCGGGCGTCGGCGCGCAGGGTCCCGACCATCTGACTTTCGATCTGGCGGACGTGTCGAAGATGTCACTGTCCTTCTATGGCAAGCGGCCCGGTCCGGGCATGCGTCTCGACAAGCTCAGCCTGCAATTCGCCATGCACGATACCGGGCTGGTGGGCGAGGTGCTCGAGGCCTACGAGCGGCTGATTCTCGACGCCATGCGCGGGGATCGGACGCTGTTCACCACCGCCGAGGGCATCGAGCGGCTGTGGGAAGTCTCCAGCCCGCTGCTCGAGTCGCCGCCGCCGGTGCGCCTGTACGCGCCAGGCTCGTGGGGCCCGAATTCCATGCATCAGTTGATCGCGCCACATGCTTGGCGGCTGCCCTTCGAGCGCGGTTGGCGCGATCCAAACCGGGCCGGGAGCTAGGCAGGGCATCCCCCAAAAGGGGTGGATTTTTCGTCAGGGAACCCCCATAGCGTAGAATGTGTCTATTGCCGGTAGGAGGATTCAGATGGCTTTACAGAATCGACGGTCGCGTAACCCGTTCATGAACGAGAACACGTTCTCGCGCGCACCGCGTGTCGGGCTCGGCCAAGAGACGATGACCGTTCATGGAACGGTCAACAAGTCGTTCCTGCTGCTCGTGATCATGATGGTCACCGCCCTGTGGCCCTGGTCGATGGCCGCGGCCGGAAACCTCCAGGCGGCCAGTGGCTTGATGGAGATCGGCCTGATCGTCGGTCTGGTGCTGGCCCTCATCATCAGTTTCAAGCCGACCACCGCACCGTATCTGTCGGTGCCCTACGCGGCGGTCGAAGGGGTGGTGCTCGGGTCCATCTCGGCGGTTTTCGAGCAGCGCTATCCGGGTATCGCCCTCCAGGCGGTTGGTGCGACTTTCACGGTCGCGTTCGTCATGCTCGTGCTGTATCGCACGCACCTGATCCGGGTCACGGACCGGCTGCGCTCGATCGTCATGGGCGCGACGATCGGGATCATGCTGCTGTACGCGGGCACCTGGATCCTGTCGTTCTTCCACTATTCGGTGCCGTTCATCGATGGCGGCGCGATGGGGATCGGCAGCGGCCCGCTCGCCATCGGCTTTTCCGTGCTGGTGATCGGTGTCGCGGCGTTCATGTTGCTGATGAACTTCGACCTGGTCGAGCGGGGCGTCGCCTCGGGCGCGCCGCGTTACATGGAGTGGTACGGAGCCTTCGGCATCGTCATCACGCTGGTGTGGATGTACATTCAGATACTGACCCTGCTGGGCCAGACCCGCGAATGACCGCCGGCCGCGGCGCGCCGTGCGGCGGGCCGTGGCGATTCTCCTTTGTCCTGAGCGCGCGCCGCTGCGGATCCGAACCGGTCCGCGGCGGCCGGCGCATCTGAGCCATGAGCGAGCCGGGCGAATCTTTCGAGCCGGTGGAGGTCCCCTGCGCGGCGCTGTCGAGCGAGGCGCTGCGCGGTGTGATCGAGGCGTTCGTGCTGCGCGAGGGGACCGATTACGGCGAGCGGGAGTGCACGCTGGAGCAGAAGTGCGCACAGGTCCTGGCGCAGATCCACCGGGGCGAGGCGCGCATCCTGTACGATCCCGAGAGTGAGACAGTCACGATCGAAATCGTGCCGCGCGCCCGGCGCGCCCCGTCCTCCTAGACCCTCAGCGCAGCACTTCCTCCAGGAACTGCACCAGCGCGTGCCATGAGCGCCGATCGGCCGCCTCGTCGTAGACCATGCCGTGCTCGCGGTCGTTGGCTTGCGGGTTGGTGAAGGCGTGCACCGTGCGGCCGAAGGCGTGCAGCTGCCAGTCCGCGCCGGCGGCGCTGAATTCCTTGGCGACCGCCAGCACGTCCTCCGGCGGCGCCATGGGATCGTCATAACCGTGCAGCATCAGGACCTTGGCGCGAACTGGCGCCGCCGGCAGACCGCTCGGCTTGAGCAATCCATGGAAGCTCACGACGCCACGCACGTCGGCCCCGCTGCGCGCCAGGTCGAGCGCGCACAGCCCGCCGAAGCAAAAGCCCATGGCGGCCACCCGCCGCGCGTCGACGGCGGACTGCGCGCGCAACGTCTCGAGTCCGGCCGTGATGCGCCGCAGGAGGAGCTTGCGATCCTGCACCAGCGGGGTCATGAGCGCCTGACATTGCTCGGTGGTCTCGCCCCGCTTGCCCTTGCCGTACAGGTCGAGCGCGAAAGCGGCATAGCCGTGCCAGGCCAGACGGCGCGCCTTGCGCTCGACGAATTCGTCACGGCCGTTCCAGGCGTGATGGATCAGCACCGCCGGCAGCGGCCCCGGGCGCGCATCGTCGTGGCAGAAGAAGCCTTCCAGGACCGTCGAGCCGTCGCGATACTCGAGCAGTTGTTCACGAATCGCCATGCTGTGCTCTCCTGTGACTGCTGGGCGCAGGCGGGGATTTTAACGCGCCCAGCCCGCGAATGCCGGACTCGGCCGCTCGCGGCGCAGCGTGGCGTGGGCAGGCGCGCCGTGCAGGCTCTGCGCGCCTCGGGACGACCGGTGCGCATCTGGGCCGGTGCGCCCGGATCTCCCGCGGCGCGCCGATTATGCGGCCGCGGCGGGCCTTTGGTAGTCTTGCGCTCATGGTTAGCGCATCCGAAGCATTGCAGCGTTTGAAGGAAGGAAACCGCCGGTTCGTCGCGCGGCTGGGCAACAAGGAGGCCGGGCTCGAGAGCGCGCCGCGCATGCAACTGATGCGGGATCAGCAGCCCTTTGCGATCGTTTTCGGCTGCTCCGATTCGCGCGTGCCGGCGGAGATCGTGTTCGATCAGGGGCTCGGCGATTTGTTCGTCATCCGCGTCGCGGGCAATATCGTCGCCCCCTCGCTCATCGGCAGCGTGGAATTCGCGGCCGCGAAGTTCGGCACGCGTCTGGTGGTGGTGCTCGGGCATTCACACTGCGGGGCGATCCAGGCGACGCTCGAGGAACTGCGCCGGCCGGCGGAAAATCAATCCCCCAACATCCGCTCCATCGTCGATCGGGTGCGCCCCTCGGTGGAGGGACTGCTCAGGACCGAGCTGCGCAATGACGAGGAGGCGCTGATCCGCCAAGCGGTGCGCGCCAACGTCGGCGTGTCGGTGAGCCACCTGCGCTACGGCTCGGAAGTCCTGGAGCGGCTGATCCGCGACGAGGGACTCCTGGTCGTGGGCGCGGAGTACTCGCTGGAAACCGGCGCAGTCGAGTTCTTCGACGCAGCCGGTTCGAGCCCGGGCTGAAGGGCGCTCGCGCGCGGGCTCGCGTTGAGCACAGCGGCACGAGCTGCGGTGCTGTTCGAGGATTCAATGGCCGCTCGTCGAGTGCAATGCGCGATTGAATCCCTGGGCGCGACTCCCCGGCATGGCGCGCGCGCCGGACCAACCCGGCGGGCTGTTGCGGGCCGCGCCAAGCCGTGCCACCGATTCCCGGCACGACGCGGCGGCCTCGGGGCGCACTCAGAGCAAGCAGCGTGTGATAAACACCGCGAGCATCGTGAATACGATGATCAGGCGCAAGAGCACCGAAAAGGCCAGTCCTACCCAAGTGCCGGCGCCGACGCGAACGGACTGCCGCAGCTGGCGTTTCGCCACCAGCTCTCCGGCGGTGGCGCCGAGGAATGGTCCGAGCAACGCGCCCGCAAGTCCGAAAAAGATCCCGACGAGGATGCCGATGGCGGCCCCGATCAGCGCGCCTTTGCTCGCTCCGAACCGCTTCGCCCCAATGAGACTGCCCAGCAGATCGCCGAGCAGCGCAACGAGCGCGAGCAGTCCCAGGATGACCAGTGTCACCCAGCCGATCCGCCTGAAGCCATCTGCCCACGCGCCGAACAGCATGCCGGCCAGTACGAGGAACACTCCGGGGGAGACGGGCAAAAAGCTGCTGAGCACTCCGGCCAGGATCAGCACTGCGCAAATCACCCACAACAGGACCGCAACCATCGGTACTCCATCGCGATGAGGCCGTGCAGCCCCGGCACCCGCTCAGACTCGGGCGAGGGCTGGAATCAACGGCAATGCCCTTGAGAATACCTATCCGCGCAATCCAAGCGCCAGCCCGCGAGCCGGTCAGGTCCTCGATCAGGGCTCGCGCGAGTTCCCGCAGCGAGCGACCGGCTAGCCGCCGTACGCGAGCCCGGCCGGGTCGGATCTCGTGCGGCGAGGAACGCATGCCTCGGCGGTATGCCGCCATGGCCGCGAGCAACCGGGCATCGAAGGGTGCGAACCCCTCGCGCGAATCGCCAGCAACACTGTGCGGCTGAGGTACGGGGAAAAGCACGAGGCGCCTCACGGCCCCTCGGAATGGATTTCCATGGTTTTAGGAACGGTTCAGAAGGGGAAGTAGCGCGGCAGCAAGATCGTGAACAGTCCGCCCATGAGCAGCAGCAGCGGCAGTCCCACCCGCAGGAAGTCTCCGAACTTGTAACCCGCGGCGTTCATGACCAGCACATTGGTCTGGTAGGCCATGGGCGTGGCGTAGCCGAGATTGGCGCCGAACAGGACCGCCAGCAGGAAAGGCTCGGGTGACAGATGCAGCCCGTGCGCGATCTGAATCGCCAGCGGTGCCCCGACCAGCGCCGCGGTGGTGTG
This sequence comes from Gammaproteobacteria bacterium, assembly GCA_027366635.1. GTDB lineage: Bacteria > Pseudomonadota > Gammaproteobacteria > Steroidobacterales > Steroidobacteraceae > 13-2-20CM-66-19. Next base: position 11,563 of record DAHXNE010000121.1, read on the forward strand.
CGAGGCCGCATTGCCGAGCACCGCCACGAAGAACAGTACCAGTGCCAGCGTGACGCTCGGCGGCAGGCTCGCGGTTGCCGCCACGACCGCGTGGGCGAGGAAGTGTCCCGCATCGGTCCGCATCAGCGCAGTGGACAGCGCAAAGCCCGAGGCGATCAACAAAATGACCGCGGCGCTGACGCCACCGCCAACCTCGTCCCAGTTCAGACAGCCGCTGGCGATCATGCCGAGCACCCCGATCGGCGCGGTGATCTCGATCGGCAGCCAGCGCAGGGCCGCCGGCAGCACGATGACCACCATCCACAGCAGCGCCAGATTCGCCTTGCCACTGCGGGGCAGATCGGTGGTGGCATCTAGAATCGCGAACTGCTGAGTCAGCCGCAGCGCCTCGACGGCCTCCTTGCCGCCCTGCACCAGCACCACATCACCGGGCTGGAGTAACTCCTCGTCCATCATCCTGGCCGCCAGACGCGCGCCGCGCCGATAGATCCCGAGTGGAATGACGTTGAATCGCACCTTGAACGCCACGTGGCGCAGGCTGTGACCGACGAAACGCGACGCGGGCAGAATGGCGATTTCGGCAAGTTGCTGATCGTCGAGCGGCGCCGCAGCGCCCTCCCAGGGCTTATCGCCGATGAATAGTTTCGCGCTCAGGGGCTTCTCGGCGGCCTTGAGCAGCTCGGGCCGATCCGCGACCATCAGCCTATCGCCACCGCGCAGCTCCAGGGTGGGACTTGGCACCAGCTCGACGCCGCCGCGCACCACCGCGAGGACCGACATGCCGCCGAGTGCCTCGACGGCCTTGGCAAGCGGTTTGCCCGCCGCCGAGCTGTCCTCGCTCAATTCCAGCGCGGCGCGGAACTGCCGCTGGGAGGCCTGCTCGACAGCCTGGTCGCGCTCGGGCAGCAGTTTGGGCGCGATCAGCCACAAATATACGAGGCCGACCGCGGCGGGGATGAGCGCGAGGGAAGTGAAGGCGAACATGCCCATAGGCGGCAGCCCGGCCTGTTTGGCGACCTGGAGCACCAGCAGGTTGGTCGAGGTGCCGATGGCGGTCCCCATGCCGCCGATCAAGGCGGCAAAGCCGAGCGGCATCAGCATCTTCGAGGGGCTGCGCCCGCCGTCACGGGCCATCCGGGTCAACACCGGAATGAGCAGTACCACGATAGGCGTGTCATTGACGAACGCGCTGAGCACCGCCGTGAGGGCCAGCACCAGCAGCAAGGTGAACACGGGGGAGAGTTTCCACAGCCGGGAGAGCACTCGGGTCAGGGGCGCGAGCGCGCCGGTGCGCACCAGCGCGTGACCGGCGATCATCAACGACACGATCGCCACGAGTGCGCCGTTGGCAAAGCCGCGGTAGAACACCATGGGGGAAAGTTTCCCGTGCGCACCGTGGTAGGGCCACAGTGCAAACACCAGCAGCAAAGTGAGCAGTACGCCGAGGCTCGTGGTCTCGATCGGAACGCGCGGGCGACTGTAGAGGACGAGCGCGACGAACAACAGCACGATGACGAATGCGCCGTGCCAACTCAAGGTCAGGGTATGCATGAGCACCTAGTCATTGAACCGATGATTGTCGCAAGCGTGCCTGCCACGGTGCCTGCACTCACCGGCAGCTGCGGTGCGCTGCGGTGGCCAGCAGTTCGAAAGCGCGGGGCGCAGCGGCAGTGCCGAGAGTACCAGCGTCAGGCCGACTCTGAGCGGGGATTGCCGGTTTATGCTGCCGCATGCTTCGGCGGCCGCCCGCACCATCGCCCGATGAGGGGATGGTGCGGATCAGCGGCGCAGGTGCGCGGCTGTTGCAGATCAATGGCGCGCGGCGAAGCGCTCAGGGTCTGTGCTGCATGACGAACGCGAACGGCGGCGCTTTCTGCTTGCGAACCAGCTCGATCCAAAGCATCCCAAATGGCTCGAGCAGTCGTGCCGCGCGCAATCCGCCCGCATCGACCGGTTCAAAGCCCGCATCGGCAACCAAGGCGAGAGCCTTGGCTTTGCCGCGCGAGTCATCTCCCGCTACGAACATCACCGGCCTGGGGGAATAGACCGCCGGGTCCGCCATGTTCTCGAATCCTGTTTGGTTGAAGCTCTTGAATATGTGGGCTCGCGGTGCCAGCGCGGCAATCTGCTCGGCGCCAGATGTCTGGAAGCCCATGGTTAGCTCCAGCTTGCCATCGATCATCCCTAAAGGATTGGTGGCGTCGATAACGACCTTGCCAGCGAAACCGTCGGCTGCGCGGACGGTGTCCGCGACCGCCTCGAATGGGATGGCAAGGATCACGACTTCGGCGCTAGCGGCGGCCTCGGCGATGGAGTTCTCGGCCGGATCGGCCGGATCAGGAGCACGCACTCCGAATATCACTTCGTGCCCCGCACGGCGCAGGGCCGTGGCCAACGCTGTGCCGACGTTGCCCGAGCCAATGATCGCGATTCTCATACGGATCTCCCCGTTGCGCCGTCGGATAACCCGAGGAAAATATTCATAGCGATCTTTAACTGTAACGCTGGCCTACGTTCCGTCGCAATAGGGACGCGCGGGGGAGCGTCCGCGGCGGCTCGGTGGTGCAGTCGTCAACATCATGAACGTCCGGCCGGTTCCGGTCAGGATCTGCGCGGCTCGGGAGACAACCTGGGGTCCATTGCGCCGCAGCATGACTTCGAGGAACCGTTACGCACAGCGACGGGCGTCAACGTCCCAGTGTGCGGACCGCCGGTGGGCGTGAGCCCTGCGGCGACATGTGAACGGGCGCAGACTGGTTTGTTCTTCGAGGCGCGGCGGCGGCGCAGCCGCTCGATAGCCGGCCAAGGCGCGATTGACCGGCGGTGGCGCTAACGAGGCCTGAGGCCCGTTTTCGCCCAGACGCGCCAGCTCTGCCGTCCGCGCGGACTCTTCGGGACCGTCGTTGTCGCCGGAGGTTGCCGGTGTCGCGGTGCGAGGACATTTGCGTATCAGGTGTTGCAACACGCCGACATGTCTTTTTTTGAGCGACGGTCATGGGTGCTTGTTCTGCGCCGCGCCGCCTGCGCTGCCGTCTCGGGGACCCGTTGCCATCAGGTACACGGGCGTTACTATCGCACCTGGGGCCATTGATGCCGCTGCACCGCCGAAGCAGTGTGCGTGGAACTGGAGGTGGAGCCATGGCGAGCGATGTGGAGCAGACTGACTGGGATGCGCGGGTGCGCCGCAGCCGAGCACCGGACGCTCATGCTCGAATCGAGCATGTCGTCGTTTTGATGTTGGAGAATCGCGCCTTCGATCAGATGCTCGGGCTTGCCGGAGTGGGCTCGAGCGGCCTGCTGGACTCGGCTGGACGCATCGCCTCTGGGTACGCGAATGTGGCGTCGGTCAACGGCCAGGTGCGGGAGTTTGCCGCCTCCGCCGGCGCACCGTACGTCATACCCGTCGAGCAGATCGACCAGCGCGGTTACGGCGGCCCGGGGCATTCATTTCCGGATGCCACGGAACAGATCTACGGCAGCGCCGTCGCGCCGCGGCCGTTGCCGGCCGCCGCGCCGATGAGCGGCTTCGTGCAAAGCTATGCGCGCGAGCTCGTCGAGCAGGTGCGCATCGAGGACCCGACGCCGGAGCAACTGCGGGTGCCGATGCAGGCGTTTACGCCCGAGCAATTGCCCGTGTTGTGTGCGCTGGCAAGGGAATTTTGCACATGCGATCACTGGTTTTGCGAGGTTCCCGGGCCGACGCAGCCGAACCGGCTGTACGTGCACGCCGGCACATCGGCGGGGTTCGCGCACAACGCGTGGTGGGAGAGCTTCGAGGAGACCACTATTTACGAGGAGCTGGACAAGGTCGGCCGGGACTGGGGGGTCTTCTATTTCGATCTGTGCGACACGGACTGCTTTCCGCGGATCAAGCGGCGGGCGCAGGTCGAGCCATTCGGAAATTTCTACGGCCGCGTAGCCGATGGCAGTCTGCCGAGTTACAGTTTCCTCTGCCCCCGGTTTGACGAGAGCCGCGACAGCGCGCAACCGCCGAATTCCGAGCATGCGCCGTACGACGTCCGCAACGGTGAGAATCTGATCGCCGATGTTTACGAGGCGCTGCGCGCAAGCCCACTGTGGCAGCGCACGGCGCTGATCATCACATACGACGAGAATGGCGGCTATTATGACCACGTCGCGCCGCCGACCGGCGTGAGCAATCCGGACGGCCTGTGCTCACCGACCGCGGCCGACCGGGCCGCTGCGGCCGCGGACGAGCGTCGCTGCGGCTATTTGCTGCGCGCCGATTATGTGTTTGATTTCACGCGTCTTGGTCCGCGCGTGCCGACGGTGCTGGTCTCGCCACTCATTCCCAGGGGAACGGTGCTCAGCCGGCGTCTGCAGCACACATCGATTTTCGCAACCTTGCGCGACATCTACGGGGTTGGCGTGCTGACGCGACGGGATGCGCAGGCATCCAGCTTCGCGGACGTCTTCAGCCTCGCGGTACCCCGGGAGGATGCGCCGAGGACCCTCAAGCGGCCGCCCCCAGTGGCTCCGCCGGGTGTCGACACGCTGGCCGCGCCCCTGACGTACCAGCAACTGGAAATGTGGCCGATGCTCGCACACCTGGATGGTCACCCGGATTCGGGGAAGGTGACCGACCCGCCGCCGACGCGCGGCGCGGCTGCCGATTACATCCAGGAGCGCATCGTCGCTCACAATGCCTTTCACCGGGCTCGGCGGCGCGCCGCGACCTACGAAATCGTCCGCACCGGGCCCGAAGCGTTTGTCTGGCGGCTGGTCGATGGTGAGGGCCGCGCGCTTGCGCAGTCGACGCGAGCGCATACCACGCAGGCGGACGCGGAGGCGGACATTGCGGCTCTGCGCGACGTGGCGCCGTATGCGCGGCAAATCGTCTCCAGCGGCGGCGCGCGCGAGGCCGGACCGGGCCGACGCGCGGCGCACCGCACGCGGTCTCGGCGTTGACCCAGGAGGAGAGCGCGGCGCGCTTGCGGCGGATGGCCTTGTGTCGAAATCGACGACCGGAGCATCCCGGAAACGGCGGAATTGCAGCTGTTTGTTGGAGGTCTTGGGCGCCGCTCGCCGAAGGCACAACATAAGGGCCGTCGATGTCGCGGCCACGATACCGGGCATTTAGGCGCACGCGATCATTTGCCGGCGGCGATCAGCGCACCGACCACCAGGAGGAATACGGCGAATACGCGAGCGAGCGCGGCGCCCGAGATGCGGTGTGCGACGCGGGCGCCAACGGGGGCCAGCGACATTGACCCGATGGCAACGGCGGCGGCCGCGGGAAGATATAGGTAGCCCACCGAGCCCCACGGCAGGGCCTGTCGAGGACCGTGCACTGTCAGCGCATAACTGAGAACGGTCGAGACTGCGATCGTGAATCCGCATACCGCGCTGGTGCTGACGGCCTTGACGGGCTTGACGCCGAGTGCGACCAACAGCGGCACGGTCATCGATCCGCCGCCGATGCCGAGCACCGCCGAAAACGCGCCGATTGCCGTTCCGGCGGGCAGCAGCCACGGCGTGCGGGGCACGCGCTCTGGCCCGCTGAGGTCTGCGGCGGGTTTGCCGCCGAACGCCATCCGCCACGCCATGAACGCGCAGAACAGCGCGATCACCCAGCGCAGCGTCTGAGCCGAAAGCAGCTGCGCGAGGTGTGCGCCGGCGAAACCGCCGAACACAAGTCCGGCCGCAAGCCACCGCCAGGTCGGCCAGAGGACGCCGCGTCGCCGGGTGTGTGCCGTGGCCGCGGACAGCAGGGTCAGTACGTTGGCGGCCATGGCGGTGGCCACGGAGACGTGCATGACCTGGACCGAAGGTATTCCGAGCGCCGGCAGCGCGAGGGTGAGAGCCGCGACCACCAGCAATCCTCCGGCGATGCCGAGCAATCCGCCGAGGAAGCCAGCCGAAGCTCCGGCCGCGAGGAGGATGACGATGGACAGAAACACGGGTGCGCGATACCGGGCCCACGGAGAGGGTCCGAGCATAGCGAAATCCCGCTCGGTGCGCTGCCGTGCGGCCGGCACCGGAATGGGGCTGCGCCGAGCGCGCGGCTCGGCGGCCGCTCAGTGCAGCCAGCCGAATCCCTGGGCCATCACGCCGAGCAGCGTGAGAAACAGGGTGATCATGAGGCTCGCGAATGCCCAGTCGCGTCGATGAATCTCCCGGCGGAAATCGCCAAGATCTGCTCGCCCGGCTGCGAATCCCGATTGCATCTCGCTGCGGGCAGCTTTGATCTCCTGCTGCATCTCGGTGCGGGCGGCGGCGAATCCCGATTGCGTCTCGCCGCGAATAGCCTTGAATTCCGTCGCCGTATTGGCGTTCGAACTTGCAATCTCCGCGCGGACAGCCTTGAACTCCTGCTGCATTTCGCTGCGGGCGGCGGCGAATCCCAATTGCATCTCGCCGCGAATAGCCTTGAATTCCGTCGCCGTATTGGTGTTCGAACTCGCAATCTCCGCGCAGACAGCCTTGAACTCCTGCTGCATTTCGCTGCGGGCGGCGGCGAATCCCGATTGCATCTCGCCGCGGACAGCCTTGAACTCCTGATGCATTTCGGCGCGGAGGGCCGTAAATCCCGTGTCGGTCGTGTCGCGGAGCGCTGAAAACTCGGTGCGCAGCTGGCGCAAGTCGATCTTGATATCGGCTACATCCGACTGAATGTGCGCCACGTCGGACTCGAGTCGCGCGACCCGGGCATCAAGCAATTCTGCCATGTTGATCACCGCCGCCATGGGAACTCCGTGGCGCCGTAATATAGTCTCGCGACATCATGTGTCAAGTGTGTGTTGGATCAATTGTTGTAGAAATTTGTATGACTCAGTTGGATGTGTGTCGTCTTCATGTGCCGGTGTGGATGACGCTGATGTGTCCATCTTTCGGTACGTCATTCATGAACGTGCGGTACGACGTCGGAGCCCGATGTCGGGGTGGTTTTATCGCGGGAAAGCGCTGCCGTGTGTTTAGGCCATGCCGCCATCGACTGACAGGATCTGTGCGGTGATGTAGGAGGCTTCGTCGGAGGCCAGGAAGGCAACCAGACTCGCGACCTCTTCGGGAGCGCCGGCACGGCCCAACGGGACCAGGCGTTTGAGGTCCTCCGAGTCGAAGAGTCCCTCGCTCATGGGGGTGGCGATGATGCCGGGAGCGACGGCGTTGACGGTGATGCCGCGGGTGGCGAGCTCCAGAGCGAGCGCCCGGGTCGCGGCGTTCAGCGCGCCTTTGGCGGCGGCATAGTTGACCTGGCCGCGGTTGCCGATCAAGGCGGTGACCGACGAGATGTTGATGATACGGCCCCAGCGCGTGCGGATCATCGGCAGCAGCAGCGGTTGGGTCACGTTGAAGAACCCGTTGACGGACACATCGATCACGCGGTGCCACTGCTCCGGGCGCATGCCTGGAAGGACCGCGTCGTCGTGCACGCCGGCATTGTTCACCAGGATCTGGATCGGCCCGGGCAGAGCGGCGAGCGAGGCGCGCGTGCCGTCGGCGTCCGTCACGTCGAATTGCACCGCCGTGGCGCTGCCGCCCGCCGCGGCGATTTGCTCGGCAAGCGCTTCGGCGGCGCCGATGTGCTCACGGGCATGCACATAGACGTGATGACCGGCACGGGCGAGACGCCGGCAAATCGCAGCACCGATGCCGCCGCTGCCGCCGGTCACCAGCGCTCGCATCGGCATGCTCATGCCCGGCCCGCCCGATCCGCCGCGCCCAATACGATGCTGGCGCGTCCCCTGAGCAACTCGTGCTCGGCGCAGGTGATGGCAAATGCGTACAGCGCCGTGTCGTCGTCCCCGGCCACGCGTTGTGCGCTGATCGTCAGATCTTCGGCCAGGTCATCGAGCCGCGTGACGTGCAGGTCGAGATGGCGAACGCTGGCGAGGTATCCGGCGCGAGCGGGAACACCGAGCAGTCCGGCCATGAGGGCGCCGTGTGCGGCCATGGCCTGGCCGGCATACTCGATCCCGCAGGCCGCCGGCAGGCAGCCGCGCGCGCGCAACGGGTTGTCGGCCTGTCGATGGCTGCAGGCCCGCGCGCGGATCTGCGTCATGTCCCAGCCGAGCACTTCTTCGAGCAGACACATGCGGCCCCGGTGTGGGATGTGTCGCTCGAGCCAATGCCGGTCGATGCGCACCGCGGCGGGCGGGCCGGGGAGCGGGCGAGTGATCGTCACGGTGTCACCTCCACGGCGAGCTGCAGGCCCGGGAGATACTCGATCACGACGCGCCCGCCGTCGCCGAGCGCGAGCCGACGCAGCAGCGGGAGGCCGCGCGCGGAAGGCACGCCGAGGCGCAGCGACTCGAGCGCATCGTCCTCGAGCGTGTCGCAGGGCTCTTGCGCCAGCGCCGCCTCGATGCGCGCGCCGGTGTCGCTTCCGGCCCGAGGCTCGAGCAACAGCGCGCAGGCGAACGCCGCGGCGAGCGGCCGTTTCGCATGCAGCGGTTCGGGATACGCGATCTCATAGCTGACCAGCAGCACGGGCGCGGCGCGTGTCCTGAGCTGGGCAAGCGCCTCGAGCAGCCCGGCGGCGAAGCTGCCGTCGTACGCGGTGAGCGCGATCGACGGCGCGGTGGAGCGCATGGCGATGCTCCAGTAGCCGGAGGCCGCATTGTGAATCGAATTGTGGAAGCGGGTCGGGGAGATCTGCCGCTCGGGCGAGGCGAGCGTCGAGCAGATCTCGTGGCAGATCGCACCATCGCCGCCGGATGCGGCGAAGACCGTGGCGAGCTGCGCGGCGTCGAGATCGGCCGCGGCGGCCGCTTGCTGCGCCACGGAAAGCGCCAGGCGTACGGTGGCGCCGACCCGGCGCCGCTCGGCGGGCGGCAGCGCCACCGGCGGCGGCGGCTCGGTGAGCGCCGGCGTGTAGGGCTCGCGCCCGGTGAGCACGGCGGCGGTGCTCGGCCAGTCGCGCAGACCCGGCCCGAGCACGCCGATGGCGCGCACATACGCTTGGAGAGGCGGCGGCGGATCCTCAGCCATGGGGACGCTCCAGGAGCAGGCTGCAGTTCGAGCCGCCGAAACCGAAGGAGTTGCTGAGCACACAGGCGAGCTCGTCCAGACGATTGTCGATGAGATAGTCGACCGCCAGGGCCGGGTCGGGCCGGGTGGTGTTGATGCCGGCGGGCGCCAGCGCGTGACGCAGCGCGAGCGCGCAGATCACGGCCTCGAGCGCGCCGGCCGCACCGAGGGTGTGGCCGGTGGCACCCTTGGTGGAGCTGACCGGGACCCGTGTACCAACCAGCGCGGCCACGGCCCGCGCCTCGGCGGCGTCGTTGCTCGGCGTGCCGGTGCCGTGCAGGTTGATGTAGTCGATGTCCTCGGGGCGCCGGCCGGCGTCGGCCAGCGCGGCGAGCATCGCGGCGCGCGCCCCGAGTCCGTCCGGGTGAGGCGCGGACATGTGGTAGGCATCGCTCGACTCGCCGACGCCGGTGAGCCACACGGTGCCGGCGGGCGCGTCCGGCGTGAGCGGCTCGAGCAGCGCGAAAGCGGCCGCCTCGCCGATCGAAATCCCGTCACGGTTCATATCGAACGGCCGGCACGGGCCGCGCGCGACCAGTTGCAGCGCATGAAACCCGTACAGCGTCGTCAGACACAGCGAATCGACCCCGCCGACCACCGCGGCATCGATCACTCCGGCCTCGATCAGGCGAGCCGCGGAGCCGAACACCTTGGCGCTGGAGGAGCAGGCCGTCGAGACGACCGCCGCGGGGCCCTCGAGCGCGAGCGAGCGGCGCACGAAGTCCCCGAGCGAGAACGCGTTGTGGGTGGTGGCGTAGTCGAAGTCCTCCGGCAATGCCCCGTCGGGTCCCCGCCGGCGGTAGGCGAGCTCGGTCTGGAGCATGCCGGAGGTGCTGGTGCCGAGAAACACCCCGATGCGTCGCGGGCCGTGCCGCGCGGCGCAGGCCTGAACCGCCGCGATGAACCCGTCCTGCGCCAGTGCGAGCTGCGCCAGCCGGTTGTTGCGGCACTCGAAGCGCGCCAGCGCCGCAGGCAACCGTACCGCATCGACCTGCGGCACCTCTGCGACCCAGGTCTGCAGCGCCACCGTCTCGAAGGCGCACGGCGCGAGGGCGCCACGCCGCGCGCGCAGCGCCGTGTAGGTGGCCTCGAGCCCCAGGCCGATGGCGCTGGTGGCGGTAAAGCAGCTGAGCGCCAGCGGTCTCATGGCAGGGCTTCCCGCAGCGTCACCGGCTTCAGGCCGGCGTGACGCACCGCCGCCAGCAGCCGAGGCAACACCTCGAGAACGACCGCGGTCCCGCCGGCGGAGCGGGCGGCGTGTCCGTCGTGCAGCAGCAGAATGTCTCCCGGGCCCAGCGCCCGCGTGAGCGCGCCGAGTACCCGCCCGGGCTGCCGATCGACCGTGTCGAATCCCCGCCGCGTCCAACTCGCCAGGCGCAGTCCCAGCCGCTGCAGAAGCGGGTCGAGCAGCGGGCTGCGCAGGCCGGCGGGCGCGCGGAAGAATCGCGGCGGCACGCCGGTGGTCCCGGCGATGGTCTGCTGTGCCCGCTCGACCTCGGCACGCAGAGCGCGCGGACCGAGCAGGGAGAAGTGGTTCAGGTGCCGTTGGCTGTGGTTCTCCACCGCGTGGCCAGCGGCGATGATCTGGCGGGTGAGCACCGGGTGCGCGGCGACCCGCTCGCCGATGCAGAAGAACGTCGCCGCAACTCCCGCGCGCGCGAGCAGCTCGAGCACGCGCGGGGTGATCTCCGGATCCGGGCCGTCATCGAGCGTCAGTGCGATCCGCCGATCCCCTGGGATCGGCGGCAGAGTCGTCCAGTTGGGGCCCAGCAGGTGGCTGCGCGGCCAGAGCCCGGCGGCCATCAGCAGCGCGTGATTGGCGAGCACGGCGCCGAGTGCCCAAGGCCATAGCGACGGACGGGCCAACACGGCCGCGGCAGCCCCGCCATGGATGCCGGCGGACGTGAACAGCAGCGGTGCGGGGCGCCAGCGGCGCGCAGCGGGCAGAGCGTCGGTGTGCATCGGCAAATTTTAGCCTCGCGCCGGCGGCGGCGCCGGATCGGGCCGCAGCAGCGCGGCGAATACCAGTGCGAGCCACGCCCCCGGCGCCACCGTCTCGCCGAGCTGGCGCAGCAGCGGCACCGAGGCGAAGGCGAGCGTGCCGAATCCGAGCACGGTGGCGCTATTGGCGACCAGGAGCGAGGCCAGGGTCAGCGCCGGCTCGGTGGATCGGCGTTCGAGAAAGAGCGCGTAGTTGGAGCCCACCGCGACGATGAGCAGCAGGCCGATCAGGTGCAGCAGCGTGAGCCGCTCCCCGAGCGCGATCAGGCCGGCCGCCACGGTCAGCACGGCCAGCAGCAGCGGCGCCATCACTCTGAGCATGCGCCGCACCGAGCGCAGCGCGATCAGCAGCAGCAGCGCAATGGCGCCCAGCCCACCGAGCGACAGGCGTACCGCTTCGTCGAGGTACGTCGAGTACAGCCTATCGGTTGCCTGCTTCAGGTTGAGCACCACCGCGTGCAGCGGCGCGAGCGCGGCGCGTATCCGGACCAGATTGATCGGCCGGGCGCGCGCCGGCGAGAGCGGCAGCAGCGCCTGCCACGTGCGCCGGTTTTTGATCAGCAGGCCGTCCACGGCCGCGGCGAAGGAAGTGCCCGCCAAAGCTCGACGCCCGATCGGCGCGGCGGTGCGCGCCGCCTCGACCGCATGCACGAACGGTGCGAGCTGCGCGGGTGTGAGCGGCAGCCCCGCAAGTGCGCGGGCCAGGCGCTGCTGCAGCAGCTGTGGCGGCGGCAGCGCCCGCTGGCGGCGGCGTTGCACTGCCCGGCTCGGCAGATACAGCGCCGGACTCTGGTAGCTGCCGATCACACCGCGTGCCGCCAACGCATCGAGCACCGTTGCGGCCCGCTCAGCGGCGCGCAGGGCCGCCTGCTCACTCGGTGCGCGGATGATCGCCACGTCGCCGACCGGCGGCGCGCCGAGCGCTGCGCGCAGCCGCGCGTCGAGCCGCTGCGCCGCGATCGGCACCGGGCTGAGCGCCGCGAGCTGTTGGTTCCACAGCCGGTCGCGGTGGGCGAAGAGCACGGCCACCGCCGCGAGGCCGAGGGCGAGCAGCGCCAGGCGCGCGACCCGCCCGCCGCGCAGCACCCTCCCGGCCGCCTCGCCGAGCGGGCGAAGATCGCGCACGGTGAAGGCCGCCGGCAGCAGAGGCGGCAATACGAAGCGGGTGACCGCGCCCGCGGCCAACACCCCGACCAGCGAGTACAGGCCGAGCTGAGCGAGCCCGGGAAAGCTCGAGGCGAGCAGCGCCGCGAATCCGCACACCGAGGCCAGCATCCCGAGTCGCACCGTCGGCCACGCCGTGCGCCGCCAATGTTGGCCGCCGTCGGCACCGGACCGATCGCTGCGCGACTGGACGAACAGATAGACCGAGTAATCCACCGCCTCGCCGATCAGCGTGACACCGAAGCCGAGCGTCACGCCCTGGACCACGCCGAAGCGCAGCGCCACCGCCGCGATGCCGGCCAGCGCGCCCGAGACCACCGGCACCAGACCGAGCGCCAGGGCTCGCGCCGACCGGTACGCCAGTGCGAGCAGAGTCAGGATCAGCGCGCCGCTCACCAGCGACAGGCGCAGCACCTCGTGTTTGATCCGCGATCGCGCCTCGACCGCGAAGACCCCCGGGCCGGTCATCTGCAGCGAGGCGCGCACCCGCCCGGCCGCGAGCGCGGCCCGAAAGTCGGCGCGGATGCGCTCGATGTCCCGTGCCTGGGCGTCGGTGTCCGAGCCGGGCGCGCGAGTGCGCACGAGCAGCAGGGCCGCGCTACCGCCTCGCGAGACCCACACGCCGTCGGCGCGGCGCGGTGGCTCGAGTCGGGCGAGGGCGGTGGATATCGCGAGCATCTCGCCGGTCGGATCGCTCGAGAGTGCCGGCGCGGCGAGGACCCCGCCCGGGGTGGCCACCAGCGCCAGGGTGTTGCGGATGGCTGCGCGCAGGCCAGCGACCGTGAACTGCCGGGCGGTGACGGCGGGGCTGAGCAGGTAACGGTGCGCAAACAGAAAGGCCGCATCGCGGCGCTCTGTTGCGGCCGAGCCGTTCTCGACCGTCGTGAAACCCGGGTCGGCGCGTAGGCGCGCGGCGAGCGCCTGCGAGAGCCGAGCGCGCGCGGCGCCATCGGCGCCGCGTATTGCCACGATGATCAGCCGTGAGGCGACGCCGTTGCGCAACTGTTCGACGAGCAGCCGCTCGCTCGCGGTCGGGGCTTGCGGCAGGAACGCCGACAGACCCGCGGAGTAGTGGGCGCGTGCGGCGATGACGATCGCCAGCGCCATCAGCGCCGCCCACGCCAGCACCGTGGCCGGTCGGGCCTTCATGATGGGGGCAGCGGCTCGATGCGCATGACGGTGCGCGCACCGCTGCGCGCGCGGATCTCGATCGCGCGGATGTCGGCCCGCGAGCCGCGTAGGGTGATCCGGCTCACCGGGGCGCCGCGCGCTTTGGGCGTGAGCGTCAGGTGCCACTGGGCCAGTGTGCCGGTGAACGCGATGTCGAAGTGCCTCTCGAGCCCCCCGGCGTCACCGGAGAGCGTCTCGCGCAGCGCGGACACGTACACCGCAATCTGCGGATAGGCGCGCACGTCGAGTCGCCGAACCTGCGAGCCGCGGCGCATCGTCAGGTGGTCGCCGTGGAGAATCAACTCGCTCGCGGCCGGCGTGAGCGTGTGCTGCTCGAGAGTGTCCGGGGCTTGGTAGGCGAGCACGCCCGCGCTGAGCAGCGGGCGCGTCAGTCCCTGCACATAGGTACGCGCCTGAAAGCTGGCCCGAGCGCTGTGGCGCGCCGCGAGCAGGCTCATCAGGCGGGTGAAATCGGCTGGAACGGCCGCATGCGCCGCCAGGCTCGCGGCCCACACCGCCAGCAGCGCGGCCGCCCGCCTAGGCCTGCGCCCAGAAGTCATAGAAATTGAACCAGTTGTAGGGCTGCTCGCGGCAATGGCGCTCGAGCGCAGCGGCGTAGTGCTGGATCGCCGTGCGCACCGCCACGGCGCGCGCCGCGCGGGGCACGCCCGTGAAATCCGCCAGCGGCTCGAACACAACGCGGTAACGGTTGGCGCCGAGGTACAGCCCCGTCATCAGCACCACGGGCCGGCCGAGAACGGCCGCCGCTCGGAACGGCCCGGTTGGAAAGCGCGCCGGCGCGCCGAGGAAGCTGACGGTCTCGCAGGCCTGCAGGCGCGGAGTCCGGTCGGCGAGAATGCCCACCGAGACGCCTTGCGCAAGCTGGCGTTCGACCTCGAGCAGCGCCAGCGGATCGTCCCCGAGGGGGACGATTCCGGTGGCCGCCTGCGGGTTCAGCGCCGCCAGCGCCGCATTGATCTTGCGGGCATTGCGCGTGTGGGTCGCCATCACCACCGGGATCGCGGCGCGCCGCCCGATCGCGCGCATGACCTCGAAGCTGCCCAGATGAGCGCCGAACAGCAGCACACCGCCGCGGCCCTGGGCGAGAAATTCACGCACCAGCCCCTCACCCTGGATCTGCAGATCGAACAGATCGAAGCGGTCGGTGAGCAGATATACCCGGTCATGGATGGTGGTGGCGAAGGCGAGCACGTGGCGGAAGCGCTCGGACGGGCGCGGCCGGCGGCCCAGCGCCCGGGTGAGGTAGCACCGCGAGGCGCGCCGTGCGCGCGGCGCAAACAGGAAGTAATACGTGGCGATGACGTACAGCACGAGGCGGCCGGGCCGGCGTCCGACGCGCAGCGAGAAGCGAGCCATCAGGCGCAACAGAGCCAGACTGCCGCGCTCGCGGCGCTCGGCCCAGCGTGCGGCGGATCCGATGTCCGCGGACATGCTCATGGCTTGCTCAGCGTGCCTTCGGCGATGGCTCGGCCGCGGCTGTCGAGTTGGAAGCGGATCGCGCCGCTTTCCAGCCGGTGAAATTCCAGCTCGAGCGGCTCGCCCGGGCGGACCGCGCCGAGAAATTTCATCACCGGGACGCGCCAGCGGCCTGCGCTGCGCGGCTCAGCCGCCTCGATCGCGTCGATGGCCGCAGCGAGCAGGACCGCACCGGGCAGCACGGGCGCGCCGGGGAAGTGGCCGTCATACGCCGGGTGGTCGGCCGGCATCGTGAGGACGACGCGGCTCATGGGAGTTGCGGGCGCGGCGCTAGCAGCGCGCACAGCGCCTCGTGCGGCAGCTTGCCGGTGCTGTTGCGCGGCAGGCGCTCGAGCAACAGCAGGGGGCGCGGCAGGAACACCGGATCGATCCGCCCGCGCAGCGCGCTGCGAATGTCGGCGGCGCTCAGTTCGGGAGCCACGGCCGCGGCGGCGAGGCGCGCGCGCTGCGGCTCGGGGACCGGCTCGGCGTCGGGAAAGAAGAACGCGCCATCGCGCACGCCGGGGATGCCGAGCAGCTGATGCGTGAGATAGGCGAGCGAGCTGCGCTTGCCGGCGATGTTGACCAGGTCCGCCAACCGGCCGTGCAGCAGGAAGCGCTCGGCGTCGAGCGGCTCGATCTGATCGCAGAGCGCCGTCGGCTGCTCGAGGTGTCCGCCGCGCGCCCAGACGCACCCGGCCTCGGGCGTGAGCGTGATGCCGGGCCAGAGCCGCCAGGCCTGCTCGCGCACGCTTGCGCGCAGGGCCAGCTGGCCGGTTTCGGTCGAGCCGTAGATCTCGCGCACCGGCCCCTGAAATCGGGTCTCGGCCTGTTGGGCCAACTCCTGACTGAGGGGCGAGGTGGCCGAGACGATCAGATCCACCGCGGGCAACGCGTCGGGATAGGTCATGAGCGCGCGCAGATGGATCGGCGTCGTGATCAGCACGCGCGGGCGCGGGAGTGATTCCAACGCGTGGCAGACATCGGCCGGATAGAACGGCCGCTCCGCGCACAACGCCGAGCCGGTCGCGAACGGCAGCAGCACACTGGACTCGAACCCATACATGTGCTGCGCCGGGACGGTTGCGAGCAGCGCTGCCGCGGGGCTCACCTCCAGGCGCCGCGCGCCCTCGCGCACGCACTGTATGAGCCGGCCCCACGTCTTCGCGTGCGGCACGGGCACACCGGTGGAGCCGGAGGTGAACACCAAGGCGACGGTGCTCGCCGCATCGATGGCCGGCACCCGCCACGGCCGCTCGGTCCGGGGCAGTTGCGGATAGTGCACCTGCGGCACATCCAGGTCGCAAGGCGTGTCGGTCAGGCAGAACACATCGGGCGCGGACGATTTCAGCTGCCGGATCACCTCGGGCGTGTGGCTCGGGGGCAGCAGGCTCACCTTGCCGGCAAGCAGGGCCGCGGCGAAGCCGGCGGCAAAGCGGTAACGGTCGGCGCAGATGTTGATGACGTGCCGGCCGGCGGGCAGGCTTGCGGCGAGCGCGTGCGCCTCGGCGAGGAATTCGGCGGCACGGATCGGGCGGCCGGCGCGATAGGCGAGTATCGCCTCCGGAGCCGAATGCGCGATCAGCGGAAGAGCGGCCAGAGGCTACTTCGTCCGGTGTGCCGCGACGTATGCGGCCAGATCGCGCAGCGAGCGGAAGATCTGCGTGTTCTCGGCGCCGTCGGCGCGCAGCTGCACACCATAGTGCTTGGATACCACGAGGGCGATCTCCAGGATGTCGATCGAGTCGAGGCCCAGCCCCTCGCCATACAGGCGCGCCTGCGGATCGATCTGCGCGGCGGGCACATCCAGATTGAGCGCCGCAACGATCAGCTCGGCGAGCTCGCTTTCCAGCGCGCCGGCAGCAGCGGCCGGCAAGGTCGGGGCAAGTTCGGGCATCGACATCGAATGGCTCGGGTTTGGCGGGTGCGAAGGAGAAATTATACAGTGTGACGCCGGGCCGCAAGGCAATCGGCTGCAAGCTGCGACGGGGGGCTCAGCCGGCCGGCCGCCGGCGGGCCATCAGGCGCGGCAAACGGGCGAGAAATCCGCACACGAGCCGGGTGTGCATGGCCGCCAGCAGCGCGTTGTCGCGCCCGTAGCGGAAATGCGACACGCCGCCCTCGGCGGCCGTGAAATAGCGCACGGGGGCGGGCCGGTTCAGAGCCGGCACCCCGAGCCAGCTCAGGCGCACGGCCGCTTCCACGTCGAAGTCGAACCGCCGCATGCCCCGCCGCGCGCGCATCAGTCCCACCAGCGGCGCGATCGGGTAGACCCGAAAGCCGAACAGCGAGTCCTCGACGCCCGCGCCGAGGGTTTCCAGATCGGCCCACCAGTTCGAGATGCGCCGGCCGCGCACCCGCACCGCTGGAGCGCTGGCGTCGAAGCACGGTACCCCAAGAACCATGGCCTCAGGCCGCGCAAGCGAGGCATGCATGAACTCCCGGATGCATTGCGCAGGATGTTGGCCGTCCGAATCCATCGTCAACGCGTGGGTGAAGCCGTGCGTCAGCGCCTCGGTGAGTCCGGTCAGCACGGCAGCGCCCTTGCCGCGGTTGCGCGCATGGGTGAGCACCGCGAGGTGCGGATCGCGCTCGGCGAGCGCTTGCAGCGCCGCGCCGGTTCCATCGGTGCTGCCGTCCACCACCACCCACACCGGCGCCCATTGCGCGCGGGCGGCACGCACCGTCTCGAACACCTTGGCGCCGGGGTTGAAGCTCGGAATCAATACCAGATGAGTGCGCGAGCAATCGCTCACCGGAGCGCCTCCGGGGGTATCCAGGCTCGCTGCGGCGCCGCGGCGAGCTCGGCCGCGTATTCGCGCTCGAGCTGGCGCGTGCACTCGGTGACGTCATCCGGCGCAGGGATGCGCCGTCCCAGGCGCACGCGGTACAGGATGGGCAGGCGCGGGGCCTTCAGCGGGGGCCAGCCTTTGCCGAGGTACGGCGAGTCGGTCTCGATGATCAGCACCTGGATCGGGGCGTGAGCGTGCTTGGCGATCACCGCCGCGCTCGCGGTGAGCGCATTGACCGGCGAGCGCGCCGTACGCGTGCCTTCCGGGAACAACAGCACGGCCGCGCCGCGCTCGAGCTCGGCCAGCGCCACGCGCACCATGCGCCGCGGCGGCTCGCTGCTGATGAACCCCGCCAGGCGCGCGCCGGCGCCGAGCAGCGGGTGCCCGAGCAGCGCCGGCTTGAGGATGCAGGCGAGGTCGGGATGGCGAGTGAGCAGCAGGATCGCATCGAGCGCGGTCGGATGGTTGGGGGCGAGGATCAGTCCCGGTTCGTGCGCCAGCGCATCGAGCGCCGTCAGCTCGAGCCGATAGGCCCCCAGACCGGTCAGGCAGCGGGTGAAGAGCCGAAAGCCCGCCATCATCGTGTACCGCGCCGCGGCGCGGCGGCGGCGCGCGGGCAGGGGCGCGAGCAGCGCGAGCGCGAGCAGCGTCCAGGCGAGGATCATCACCGCGAGCGTCACCAGCAGGCCGTAGGTCACCAGATATTCCCGCAGCCGATGCAGCATGGCGGCCTCTGCCTGCGTCCGGCTCAGGACTCGCCGCAGCCGCCGGTCGCCTCGATCTCCACCGCCAGATCCGCGCGGCAGACATCCGCCTGCAGATACACCCGCGGCGGCCGCGGGCCGAGCGCGGCGTCGACCTCCCGCTGCACCAGCGGCAGGTCGGCCGGATGGCGCACGTAGATCTTGTAGGTGAGGCTCTCGAGGGTGAACGGCGGGGTCTGGGCGAGCAGCGCCTCGATGTTGGTCAGCGTCTCGCGGGTCTGCGCCGCCGGATCGCCGGCATGCATCGTGCGATGGCCGACGATGCTCGAGGTGCCGGAGATGAACAGCCGCGCCCCGCGCGCGGCCTCGACCAGCGTCGCGCGCGAGAAGATCGGCGCGCGCTCCCCATACTGTCGCGGATAGTGATAGGCGCTCACCTGGCGCGGGTTCTCGATGAAGCGCGGCGCCTCGGGCGCGGCCAGGAAGTAGATCGACAGCGGTCCGTGCCCGCAGCCGAGCGCGCTCGCCGCCGGCACCGGGCCGCGGATCAGCCGGCCGCTCGACAGCAGCGCCCGCCGGCGCGCGTCGTTGAATTGCCGGTAGCGCTCGAGCCCGCCGGTCTCGGCGTTGATGCGCGGCAGGTAGTTCCAGATCCGCAGCAGATGCGGGCGGCCGCAGGCGGCAAGCGCCGCCTGGATCTGCCCATAGGCCCACTCGGTGGCCGCCTCGAGCCCCGAGAGACCCGCGGGCGGCTCGGGCGGCTCCTCGGCGCTGAGCGCGCCGAAGGCGAGCCCGCCGGCGCAGGCCAGGCGCACCGCGCCGACCCGGGTGTACTGCGGCGGCTCGGCGCCGCGCCAGCGCTCGACCCACCGCGGCGGCCCGGCGAGCACGGGCATGCGTACGGCCGCGTGGGGCACCTCGGCCGGGATCGGCTCTGCGAGCGGATCGGCGCCGAACACGGCCGCGCCGAGCACATCGCTCCAGCCCTCGCGCGCCCGCTCGGACTCGACATACTCCAGTCGCATGCGCATCAGTCGGCCGCCGTGCGTACCTCGCGCGCCCGGCGCGCCAGGGCGCGCAGCGAGCGGCGAGGCATCGTCAGGGCGGTGAGAAAATACAGGCCCTGGAAGGCCCGCAGCGCGGGCCAGATCGGCGTGTCGGAGAAGATGTCGCCGGACAGGAGCGACAGCAGCGCCGCGCGCATCCCCAGCGGGTTGCGCGGCGCCATGAACAGCGCCTGCATCGCCGGGCGGGTCATGCGGTAGATGAACCAAGCGAAATGACGCGGCCCGAGTCGCACCGTGTGCTCGAAGCGCCGCAGCGCCGCGCGCCGCCTGTGCGGCTCGCGCAGGCAGACGTCGAGCGCCTCGGCCGCCGCGATCCCGCCAACCATCGCGAACAACACCCCGGAGGAGAACACCGGATCGACGAACGAGTACGCATCGCCGACCATCAGGTGGCGCTCGCCGTGCGCGCGCGTGCAGCGATAGCTGTAACTGCCGGTCGCTTCGACCTCGGTGGTGAGCTGCGCGGCGGCCAGACGCGCACTGAGCTGCGGTGAGCGCGCGATCGTGGCGAGGAAGAATGTGCGCAGGTTCTGGCGGCGGCTTTTCATGTAGGAAGGCCAGACGACCGCCCCGACGCTGGTGAGCCCGTCGGCGAGCGGAATGAGCCACAGCCACCCCTGATCGATCCAGTAGAGCGAGATGTCGCCGCAGCGTGCATCGTCCGCATCGCGCCCGGCGCCGGCGAAGTGCGCAAACATCGCGCAGCTGGCGTGTTTGCGGTCGCGTCGCTTGTTGCCGAGGTGGTTGCCGAGGAAGGTGTCGCGGCCGGAGGCGTCGATCAGGTAGCGCGCCGCGAACGTGCGGGCCGCGCCCGCCTGCTCGGCGTGCACGCGAACCCGGTGCGGATCCGTGAAGTCGACGTCCCGAGCGCGGCATTCCTCGATCACTTGTGCGCCGAGCGCCGCGGCGCGCCGGATCAGGATCGTATCGAACTCGGAGCGGCGCACCTGGTAGGCGAGCGGCAGCTGCTTGTTCCAACTGTCGGCGAACGCGAAGCGCTGCGGGCCCGCAGCACTCGACGGATGAAACTGCGCACCCCGCTTCGGCATGCCGATGGCGCGGATCGAGGCGCCGACCCCGAGCCGCTCGAACAGCGGCAGGTTCGCCGGTAACAGCGACTCGCCGATGTGGAAGCGCGGGTGGCGTGCCTTTTCCAGCAGCACGACCTGATGACCCCGCTCGGCGAGCACCGCCGCGGCGCTCGCGCCGGCGGGCCCGCCGCCGACGATCAGCACATCGCAGCACCGGCTCTGCGAGCCGTCCGAGTCGGTCTGCGGCATGGGCGCTAGTGGGGCGTGTGTCGGCGCAACGCTCTGCCGGTGCGGCGAGCCTCGTGCGCCACGGTGTGACCGACCCGCTTCGCGCCGTGTGCCACGGCGTGGCCGAATCGCTTCGCGCCGTGCGCGACGGCGTGGCCGAATCGCTTGGCGGTGTGCGCGACCGTGTGTCCGACCCGCACCGAGCCGCGCTTGATGCGTCGGCGCGCCGGGCGGGTGTCGCGCCGGACCGTGTGGGCGAGACGGCGCGATTCGTGGGCTACGCGGTGGCCGACCGTCTTGGCGTCGCGCGCAATGTCGTGGCCGACGTGGTGCAGGTCCCGGACGAGGGGTCCGGGGGCGGCCTGCACGGCGGGCGCGGCGAGCGCGGCGAGCGCGGCGAGCGCGGCGCAGATGAGCACTGATCTGGGCGTTTTCATCTTAATCTCCGGCGCGGAACGAGCCGCTGGCCAATGTTACCGTACGTCGGCGCAAGCGGTGCCAATTGTGCGGCCGATCGGGCACACTTGTGCGGATGAGCACCGAGCGGCTGCCGATCTCCGTTCTGCGACATCGCTTCGTCCCGGGTCGTTGGGACATAGTGGCCTTCGTGCTGGTGTTCGGGGCGCTGGCGTTTCTGGCGCACTCCGCGGCCGGTCTGACCCATCCGCTGTCCCACCTGACCCTGGAGCGCATCTCGCTCAGTCCGTGGGCGTTGCCGGACTACGCGGCGCAGACGGCGTTGCGCATGCTGGTGGCGATGGTCGCCTCGCTCGTCTTCACGTTCACGTACGCGACGCTTGCGGCCAAGAGCCGGCGCGCCGCGGCGGTGCTGATCCCGCTGCTCGACATCCTGCAGTCGGTGCCCATCCTCGGGTTCTCGTTCACCATTGTGTTCTTTCTGTCGCTCACCCCGGGACGGGCGGCGGGCGCGGAGATGGCGGCCGTGTTCCTGGTGTTCACCAGCCAGGCATGGAACATGGCCTTCAGCTTCTATCATTCCCTGCGCAGCATCCCCGCGGAGCTCGATGAGGCCGCGCGCGCCTTCCACCTCGGGCCGTGGATGCGCTTCTGGCGCCTGGAGGTGCCGTTTGCCATGCCCGCGCTCATCTGGAACATGATGATGTCGATGTCCGGAGGATGGTTCTTCGTGGTGGCCGCCGAGGCGATCAGTGTCGGCAACACGACGGTGACCCTGCCCGGCATCGGCTCGTACATCGCCCGCGCCATCGCCGCGCGCGACCTGGGGGCCATCGGCTGGGCGGTGCTCGCCATGACGGTGGTCATTCTGATCTACGACCAGGTGGTGTTCCGGCCGCTGATCGCCAGCGCCGACTGGTTTCGGCTCGAGCAGGAGGCGCGCCTCACCCCGACGCGCTCCTGGGCGCTGACCATGATGCGCCGCTCGCGGCTGCTCGCCTTCGGGGGCAACGCCTTCTCCGGATTGGTCCGTCTGGGCTTCAACCGCGAGTTCGTGCCCCGGCGCCACTGGCGCCCGTGGCACGCCGGGCCGCGCGGCCGGCTGGGCGATGTGCTGTGGTTCACCGTGGTGGCCGCGCTGGTCGGGTTCGTGATCTGGCGCGTCGGAGCGTTCATCCTGGCGCACGTCACGGCGCTGCAGGTGCTGTACGTGGTGGGGCTGGGGGGGGCTGACGCTGCTGCGCGTGCTGGTGCTGATCGCGATCGCGAGCGTGATCTGGGTGCCGATCGGGGTGTACATCGGCCTGCGCCCGCGCGTGGCCGCCGCGATCCAGCCGGTGGCGCAGTTTCTGGCCGCGTTTCCCGCCAACCTGCTGTTCCCGGTGGTGGTCTCCGCCATCGTCACCTACAAGCTGGATCCGAACATCTGGCTGAGCCCGCTGATGATTCTCGGTACCCAGTGGTACATTCTGTTCAATGTCATCGCCGGCGCCGCCTCGCTCTCGGGTGAGCTGAAGGAGGTGGGGAGCAACTTCAGGGTGCGCGGCTGGCTGTGGTGGCGGCGGATCGCGCTGCCGGCCATTTTCCCTTTTTACGTCACCGGCGCGATCACCGCCGCCGGCGGCTCGTGGAATGCGAGCATCGTGGCGGAAGTGGCCAACTGGGGCCATCAGCATCTGGTGGCCGCCGGTCTGGGCGCGTACATTGCCCAGGCGACGGCCGCGGGCAACTTCGCGCGCACGGTGCTCGGGATCGTGGTGATGAGCGTGATCGTGGTGACGCTCAACCGCGTGCTGTGGCGGCCGTTGTACGCGCGGGCCGAGCGCAAATACCGCATGAGCTGAACCGAGCGACAGCCGCATGAACGCCAATCCGCAGATCCATGCCGAGCCCCTGCTGCAGGTGCAGGCCGTGGGCAAGAGCTTCTGGAAGCCCGACGGCGACGAGGTGGTGGTGCTGGAGCAGGTCGGCCTGACACTGCGCCGCGGCGAGATCGTCGGTCTGCTCGGGCGCTCCGGCTCGGGCAAATCGACGCTGTTGCGGCTGATCGCGGGGCTCGATGCGCCCACCCAGGGCGCGGTGCGCTACCTCGGCGCGCCGGTGGCGGGGCCGGCGAGCGGCATCGCCATGGTGTTCCAGGGGTTCGCGCTGTTCCCCTGGCTGACGGTGCTCGGCAACGTGCAACTCGGCCTCGAGGCGCTGCGCATGCCGGAGGCCGAGATGCGCAAGCGCGCCCTCGAGGCCATCGACCTGATCGGACTCGACGGTTACGAGTCGGCCTATCCGCGCGAGCTCTCCGGCGGCATGCGCCAGCGGGTCGGCTTCGCGCGCGCTCTGGTGGTGCATCCGAACATTTTGCTGATGGACGAGCCGTTCTCGGCGCTCGATGTGCTCACGGCCGAGACGCTGCGCACGGACTTTCTGGAGCTGTGGAGTCAGGGCGAGCTGCCCATCGGGGCGGTGCTGCTGGTGACGCACAACATCGAGGAGGCCGTGCAGATGTGCGACCGGCTGCTGATCTTCTCCACCCACCCGGGGCGGGTGGTGAGCGAGATCCCGGTGGATCTGCCCCAGCCGCGCGGGGCGCTCGATCCGGCGGTGCGGGCCCTGGTGGACCGGGTGTATGTCGAGATGACCGCCCGGCCGCGCATCGCGCCCGCCGGCGCGCGCGCCGAGCCGGTGGCCGTAGCGCGCATCGACATGCCGCTCGAGCACGTCTCGACCAACCTGCTGTCCGGTCTGATCGAGGCGCTGAGCGCGCCACCCTACGAGGGCCGGGCGGATCTGCCGGCGATCGCCCAGGCGCTGCACATGGAGGCCGATGACCTGTTCCCGGTGGCCGAGGCGCTGCAGACGCTGCGCCTGGCGGAGCTCGAGGGCGGCGACATCCGCCTGACCGATGCGGGCCGGGCGTTCGCGCGCTCCGAGACCGACGAGCGCAAGAACCTGTTCGCGCGCCAGCTGCTGGCGCACGTGCCACTGGCGGCGCACCTGCGGCACGTGCTCGACGAGCGCAGTGCTCACGTCGCGCCCAAGAGCCGCTTTCTCGACGAGCTCGAGGACTACATGACCGAGCAGAGCGCCGAGCAGACGCTGCGGGCGCTGATCAGCTGGGGCCGCTACGCCGAGATCTTCGCCTACGACGATCAGCGCCAGCTGTTCAGCCTGGAGAATCCGGCGTGACTACGGCCGAGGCGGGCGCGCCGACGCAGCTGCTCATCGTCGATGATGATGTGGAGTTGTGCACGATGCTGGCGGAGTACCTCGAGCCGGAGGGTTTCGCGGCCGAGGCCGCCGGCAGCGCGCCGCTCGCCCTCGAGCGGCTCGGGCGCGGCGGTGTCGAGCTGGTGGTGCTCGATGTGATGCTGCCGGGCCTGTCGGGTTTCGAGGTGCTGCGCAGGATCCGCGCCGTCAGCCGCGTGCCGGTGTTGATGTTGACCGCGCGGGGCGAGGAGGTCGATCGGGTCGTGGGCCTGGAGATGGGCGCCGACGACTATCTCGCCAAGCCGTTCAGCCCGCGCGAGCTGGTGGCGCGCATCCGCGCGATCCTGCGCCGCATCGCCGAGAACCCGGGCGCGGGCGTGCTCAGCTTCGGACCGCTGAGCTTCGATGCTCGCGCGCACCGGGCCATGGTCGACGGGCAGGATCTGGCGCTCACCAGCGCGGAGCTGCGCATCCTGGAGCTGCTGATCCAGGCCGACACCCGCACCGTCAGCCGCGATGAGCTGATGCTGCAGGCGCTCGGCCGGCGGCTGTTGCCCACCGACCGCAGCCTCGACACCCACGTGAGCAATCTGCGCCGCAAGCTGGCCCGCCACACCGACAGCGTCAGCATCCAGGGCGTGCGCGGGGCGGGGTACGCGCTGAGTCAGCGCTGAGCACGGCCGTCATGAACTCCTTATTCTGGCGGATCTTCTGGGCCTTCTGGCTCGCCACCGCGGTGATTGTCGCGGGCACCGTGACCATGGCGGTGAACGAGGCCTTTCAACTTCGCGACCAGATGCCGTGGGTGCAGCGCGGGCAGCTGTTCCAGCAGGCCGCGCTCGCCTTCGAGCACGGCGGTGCGCCGGGGCTGAAGCGCTGGACCGAGCACCTCAAAGGCGGACCGTTCTACTGGCGCACGTACGTCATCGGTCCGAACGGGCGCGACCTGCTCGGCCGGCCGCTGCCGCCGGTGATGCGCGACTTTCTGGTGCCAGGACCCACCGGACCGAGCCACAGCCAACCGCCGCCGTTCGGCGGCGCGCTCGTGCTGACCACGCCCCAGGGGCAGATGTACCAGGTGATCGAGACGGATCTGCACCACCATCCGCTGCTGTTCTTCGGCGCACTCGGGCTGCCCGGGGTGCCGGGTACCACGATCGCGCTCGCGTTGGTGGTGAGCACGCTGACGTGCTTCCTGCTGGCCCGCTATCTGGTGCGACCGATCGAGCGGCTGCGCCAGGCGGCGCGCGCCGCGGCCGCCGGCAACCTCGACGTGCGGGTCGGGCCGAGCATGCGTGGGCGTCACGACGATCTGGCGCGCCTGGCGGCGGACTTCGACACCATGGCCGAGCGGGTCCAGGGACTGCTCGAGTCGCGCCAGCGGCTGTTGCGCGACGTGTCGCACGAGCTGCGCTCGCCCCTGACGCGGCTGCAGCTGGCGCTGTCGCTGGCGGTGCGCCGCGAGGAGCTGCCGCGCCAGCTGCAGCGGATCGGGCGCGAGGCCGACCGGCTCGAACAGTTGATCGCGCGGGTGCTGACACTGGCGCGCCTGGAGCGCCCGCCGCGCGAGATCGCCGGCGAGCCCGTCGATGTTGGCGCGTTGCTCGAGGGCATCGCCCAGGATGTCGCCATCGAGGTCGATGCGCGCGGCGGCGCGCTCACCGTGCGCGCCGCCCCGCAGTTGATTACGGCGGCCGATCCGGAGTTGCTGCGCAGCGCCTTCGAGAACGTGATCCGCAACGCCGTGCGTTATGGGGCGGTCGGGACCGAGGTGACGGTGGAGGCGCAGCGCGCCGCTGCGCAGACCGATGGCGGGTCGGCGATCGATGTTACCGTGTCTGATCGCGGGCCGGGCGTGCCGCACCAGGATCTCGCGGCGATCTTCGAGCCGTTCTACCGGGTCGACGCGGCGCGCGACCGCACGCAGGGCGGAGAAGGGCTCGGCCTGGCGATCGCCGCGCGGGCCGTGGCGCTGCACGGCGGGCGCATCAGCGCGCGCAATCTCGATCGCGGCGGGTTGGCGGTCACGATCGTGCTGCCGGTGCGCGCCTGCGCCTCGGCGTGAATTGGGCGTGAATTAAGCCTGGCATTCGCGCCCGCACATCCGTTATAATTTGCGCGATGAAGGCCGGGACTGTTGTCGCCATTGCTGTAGGATTGAGCATCGCGGTTGCGGCGCTCGCCTTTCACTTCGAGATCGCCGCGCGCTCGCGCGCGTACAGCGAGCTGCGCGGACTGCGCACCGAGATGACCGCCGATCTCGATCACCACGTTATCAGCTCCACGCAGGCCGCCGTGCTCGACAGCCGGCTCGGCCACGCGCGGCTGCAGATCGAGGAGGACAACGTCCGGGGAGCGCAGAAGGTGCTCCATACGGTCAAGGCCGACCTCGCCGCGCCGCATACGCGCTCGGCCTGAGCGCGTCGCCGGCGGGCGACGCCGGCGCTGAATCGCGCTGAATTTCTCTTAAGCGCCGTGGCGCGAGCATGGGCGTATCATTAGAATAATCTCTAATATTCGTCGTCCTCGCAACGAGACCGTAGTCCTGCCGCCGCGCCGAAGTGTCCGACCCGTCACAATCCGAGCCGATCCAGCTGTCCCTGCTGCCGAACGAGCTCGACACCTGCGCCGCGCGGGCCGACACTCCCGCCGAAGCCGCCGCCGAATCCCCGCCCGCCGATCCGCTGGTGCCGCTCGATGCCCCGGCGGTGCACGTCTCGGTCCGCTCGCTGCGCGCGCGCATCGGCCGGATGGTCGGCTTGCGCACGCGGCGGGTGCTGCTGCAGGTGGGCCTGCCGTGGGCGGCGGCGTTGCTGGTCGGTCTGGTGTCGGTGTTGTACGCGCGCTGGAGCACGGATGCATACAACATCTTCGTGGGCTGGATCCACGGCCGCTCCTGGCTCGCGTTCATCATCACCCCGGGCTGCCTGGTGATGGCGGTGTTTCTGACGCGCCGCTGGTTCTACGGCGCCGAGGGCAGCGGCATCCCGCAGGTCATCGCCGCCATCCATGCGCCGCGCGCGCAGGGTGACGAGGCGCTGATGCACCGGCTGTTCGGGCTGCGGGTCATCGTCGGCAAGGTCCTGGTGTCGCTGCTGGGCTTCCTCGGCGGCATGACCATCGGGCGCGAGGGGCCGACGGTGCACATCGGCGCGGCCATCATGGGCGAGACCCGGCGCTTCTATCCGCGGCAGAATCTGCAGCTCGAGCGGCGGCTGCTGATCGCCGGCGCCGCGGCCGGGCTGTCGGCCGCGTTCAACACCCCGCTCGCCGGCGTCGTGTTCGCCATCGAGGAGCTGGCCCGCGACTTCGAGACGGACACCAATGGCATCATGATCACCTCGGTCATCTTCGCGGGCCTGACCTCGCTCGCCCTGGCCGGCAATTACCTCTACTTCGGGCAGCTCAACGTGACCGGCGCGATCGGCATCGGCTTTGCGCTGCCGGTGGTGGTCGCGGCGGTCGGCTGTGGGTTGTTGGGCGCGGCATTCAGCTATACGTTGCTGCACTGGCGCAAGTGGATGCCGGCGAGGCTTCGGGACTTCAAGCTCGGCAAGCCGTTGTGGTATGCGCTCGCGAGCGGCTTGCTCATCGCCACGATCGGGGTGGCCACGCGCGGTCAGACCTGGGGCAGCGGCTATGATCAGGCGCGCGCTCTGCTCAACGGCACCGCGCCGCTCAGCATGGCGTACGGCATGACGAAGTGGGTGGCCCTGGCGGTGAGTTACCTGGCGGGCCTGCCTGGGGGACTGTTCTCGCCGTCGCTGTCGATCGGCGCGGGCATCGCGCAGTGGGTGCATGCGCTGTTCACGTGGGTGCCAATGGCGGCGTTGATCGCACTGTGCATGGCGGGGTATCTCGCCGCGGTCACGCAGGCGCCGATCACGTCGTTCGTCATCGTCATGGAGATGACCAACGGCACCGCGATGGTGATCCCGCTGATGGCGGTGTCGCTGGTGGCCTCGCGCATCTCGAGTCTGTTCACCCGTCCGGTGTATCACGGGCTTGCCGAGGATAATTACTACCGGTACGAGCCGCCGCCGGAAAGCGGACTCGCGGCTCCGGCGCGGCATTGACCGCAGCGCTGCTCCTTAGCTTTATCCCGTCCCGGTCCTCGAGCAGGCGAGTCGGGGGAAGTCATCGTTGGAATGGAACGTATTAGACCCTGATCATGAGTGAAGAGCCCACGGAAAGCCCGGGATCTGCGCCGGCACAGCCGACCGCCCGCCCGCCCACCGGTCCGGAGGCGGTGCGCGCGTCCGAGCCGTCGCAGCGGCAGCTGCCCCTGCCCGAGCGAGCCGCCGCGGGCGGTGGCACCGATGAGTCCGCCGCCGCGACCGAGGTGTCAGAGCCGCTGGTCGCGCTCGATGCGCCGCCGGTGTTCGTGCCCGTGCGCAGGCTGCGGGACCGCTTCGAATACCGGGTCCAACGCCTGCTGACCAGACGCGGCCGCCGGCTCTTCCTGCAGGTGGGGCTGCCGTGGTTCGCGGCCGTGGTCGTGGGCCTGGTCGCCTACCTGTACGCGCGCTGGATCCGCGACGCCTACGATCTGTTCCGCTATCTGATCCACGGCCGCGCCTGGCTCGCCTTCCTCATCACCCCGGGACTGACCGTGTTCGCGGTCTATTGCACCCGGCGCTGGTTCTACGGCGCCGAGGGCGGCGGCATCTCGCAGGTGGTCGCCGCCATCCACGGCCCGCGCCACAAAGACGACTCGGTGATGAAGAACTTCTTCGGCTTGCGCATCATCGTCGGCAAGATCTCCATGTCGCTGCTCGGATTTCTCGGCGGCCTGAGCATCGGGCCGGAAGGTCCGACCGTGCAGCTCGGGGCGGCGATCATGGCCGAGACCCGCCGCTTCTATCCGCACCGCACTCAGGCCCTGGAGCGGCGCCTGCTGCTCGCTGGCGCGGCCGCCGGCCTCTCCGCCGCGTTCAACACCCCGCTCGCCGGCGTCATCTTCGCCATCGAGGAGCTGGCCCGCGACTTCGAGACACGCACCAACGGCACGATGATCACCGCGGCGGTGTTCGCCGGTCTGACCACGGTCGCCCTGGCGGGAAATTACATGTATTTCGGCCAGCTCAACGTCAGCTCCCACGTGAGCATGGAATTCGTCTTTCCGGTGATCGTGGCGACGCTGCTGTGCGGGTCGCTCGGCGCGGCGTTCTCCTACGCGTTGCTGCACTGGCGCAAGTGGCTGCCGACGCGGGTGAGCGACTTCAAGTCGAGCAAGCCGCTGTGGTGGGCGTTCCTGCTGGCCATCATCATCGCGGCCGTCGGGGTGGCCACGCGCGGTCAGACCTGGGGCAGCGGCTACGATCAGGCGCGCTCGCTCCTGCACGGCACGGCGCCGCTCAGCATGGCCTTCGGCATGACCAAGTGGGTCTCCATGGTGCTCACCAACCTGGTGGGAATTCCCGGCGGGTTGTTCTCGCCGTCGCTTGCGATCGGGGCCGGTCTCGCCCAATGGGTGCACGCGATGTTCTCCTGGACGTCGATGGCGGCGGTGATCGCACTGTGCATGGCCGGGTATCTCGCCGCGGTCACGCAGGCGCCGCTCACTTCGTTCGTCATCGTGATGGAGATGACCAACGGCACGGCCATGGTGATCCCGCTGATGGCGGTCGCCCTGGCTTCGGCACGCCTGGCGAGCCTGTTCACGCCGCCGCTCTACCATGCGCTCGCCGAGGAGCGCTACTACCACTACGAGCCGCCTGCGGACAGCGCGCCGGGACGCGCCAAGGCGCAAGACTCCGAAGCCGCGATCTGAGCGCCGGAGGCGGCGCGTCCTAGGTAACGCGGTGGCTCCGGCACCGCCCCAGGGGACTTCGCGGCCGGCTGCAACACGGCGCAGTCCATCCAACAGAACGGGCCGATGGGTAGCGGCAGGAGGGCCGCTGCTGGCGAAGCCGTAGGCGCTCGCCGCCGCTCAGTCCGTCTCGGGCCGTTGCGGTCGCACCACCTCGAAGCGAACATGGACGTGAGCGACCCCGCCGGCTTTGAGCCACTGCGCAGCGTCCGCGCGCGCCAGTCATTGCGACGCTGCGCGCGCAGTGAAGCGGGGCGTGCGGGGGCAGGTGTTGTTTTGTCCTGCCCGTTGCGGCGGATCGCGGAGCTGTGTATAATTACAGTATTGGCGAGTCCCCCACCCTCGAGCGTGCCTACCGGCTGCGGGCGTATC
>DAHXNE010000126.1 GCA_027366635.1 Gammaproteobacteria bacterium
GTGAGCGCGTCCCCCGAGTCGACCGCACAGGCACGGACCGGTCGGAGGTCAGCCGCGGTTAGGCGGCGAGAGCGAAGTTGTCGTCGTTGGCAACTATGGTTTTGCAGCGTGATTTACGAGGGCACTGCGCCTCGGTACGCCCCTGAAGGTTCGCAACCCACGTCGAAACCGGTCGCCCCCAGAGAAGATCGACCCCAGCATACCCGAGTCGCCGGCGGCGCGCACGGGAAGCTGATTGCCCCGTTTCCGTGAAATATCGGTATATAATAAAGGATTTATACGATTTAATGTGCGCTGCTGGCGCTTCGAGGGTCGTGCTGGATGCGGATGCGGATGTGGAGCTGGGTGGCTCTGGGAGCTGCCCTGATGATGTGTGCGGAGGCGCACGCGCAATCGGCCTGGGCAAGCTATGGATCGCTGGGCGTCGTTCTCTCGCGTGGCATCACCAATACCGATAGTGGGAACATCAAGCTCGCCGCGGCGCGCGAGCTGGGCCGCTGGATCTACAGCGCCGGCGTCTCGGGTAACTACGCCAGCACCAATTCGATCACCACCACGGAGGACGAACGCGGGCGCTTCGGAGTTACTCTGACCTTGAGCAAGCGGACCTTCTGGTTCGGCGGGACACTCTACGATCGCAACCGGTTCGACGGTTTTGCCTATCAGGAGAGCGCCGCGAGCGGCATGGGACGCCTGCTGATGGAGTCGAAATCCAACAAGCTCTCGACCGAGCTCGGCGCGGGCTACCTGCGCGAGCAACCCCAGGCGCTGACGTACAACGCCTTCGGCGAGGTGACCTCGCGCACGCCCGAGGCCGCCATGGGAGAGCCGGTGGTGCACTTCGGCACGCAGTTTTCGCACAAGTTCTCGGCGAACGCCGAAGTGCTGAATACGATGCTGATCGAGTCCGGAGCCACCAATACAATGAGCACCGACGACCTGACCGTGCAGGTCAAGATGCACAAGCACCTGTCGCTGTCAGTCGGTGTCGACGTGACGAACAATACCAATCCGCCGCCCGGGGAGGTGCGTCACACCCTGACGGTGACCACGATGAATCTGACCTACAGCTTCAGCAGTTCCAAGGCGGTTTCCGCCGCCCACCCGCTGCCGACGCTGCTGCAAGGGCTGGACATGCCCTGAGGGTTAGCCTCGGCGCAGCAGCCGCGCCTTGTCGCGCTGCCAGTCGCGCGCCTTTTCGGTAGCGCGCTTGTCGTGCTGCTTCTTGCCCTTGGCGAGGCCGATCAGCAGCTTCGCGCGGCCTTGCTTCCAGTACAGCTCGAGCGGCACCAGCGTATAGCCGCGCCGCTCGACCGCGCCGATCAGGCCATTGAGCTCGCTGCGGTGCAGCAGCAGCTTGCGCGTGCGCACCGGATCGGCGGGCACGTGATTCGAGGTGGTCGGCAGCGGCGAGAAGTGCGCACCAATGAGGAATGCCTCGGCGCCGCGCACATAGACATAAGCCTCCTGTAGCTGGGCGCGCCCGGCGCGCATGGATTTGACCTCCCAGCCCTGCAGGGCGAGACCGGCCTCAAGGCGCTGCTCGATGAAGTAGTCGAAGCGCGCCTTGCGGTTCTCGGCGATCAGCCGTGGAGAAGAGTCAGCTCGGGACGGCATGAGTGTGCGGACTGGTGCGGGCGCGCATTGTAGCGCGCGGGCGGGCTGCGACTAGGATTTCCCGCGGCCGGCTCTTGTGCCGGTCGGGCCGATCCTGGGACAATTGGCCCATGCGAGAGGTCAAGCGCTCGGCACTGGTCAGTTTACCGCCGAAGCGGCTGTTCGCGCTGATCAACGACATCGACAATTACCCGCAGTTTCTGCCCTGGTGCACGCACGCACGTGTGCTCTCGCGCAGCGACAAGGAGCTCGTTGCCACCATCGGAGTGGGGCGCGGTCCGCTGCATGGCCAGTTCACGACTCGTAATGTCCTGGAGCCGGACAGCCGAGTGCTGATGAGTCTGGTGAGCGGGCCGTTCAGCACCTTGCAGGGCGAGTGGCGGTTGACGCCGGCCGGCGAGGGCACGCTGGTGGAACTGAGCCTGCGCTTCCAGTTCAAGAGCGCGCTTTCGGGGATGCTGTTCGACCACATTTTCGCCGAGACCGTCAGCTCCCTGGTCGATGCGTTCGTGGCCCGCAGCCGCTCAGCGGCGCCGGCCGTCGGATTCGCCGGGACGTGAGCAAACCGATCCCGAAGCGCTGTCTGATCGCCTATGCCGCGCCCAATCGGCAGTATCTGATTCCGGTCGAGTTGCCGGGCGACGCATGCATTGACGATGCCCTGGTCGCCGCCCGCCTCGCTGCGCCGCAGGCGCCGGTGCCCTGGGACAGCGCGTCGGTCGGTATCTTCGGTGAGCTGCGCGGCCGAGCCGCTGTGCCGCAAGACGGCGATCGGATCGAGTTGTATCGGCCTCTGCGGCAGGAACCGCGCGAGCGGCGGCGTGATCGGGCGGGCCGCCCTATGTAAGAAGCGCTGGATCGGGGCTCCTGCCCCGCCCAGCGCCGTTGAGCCAAAAAGCGTGGTTTTTGGCTCAACGTCCGCCACCTGCGGCGGCGGGGCACGTCCCTGTACCTGTGACCTTGCCGGGCCGCTTCGTGACTCGGGGTCGACCGTCAGTCGATGGACAACTATGTAAGAAGCGCTGGATCGGGGCTCCTGCCCCGCCCAGCGCCGTTGAGCCAAAA
Source organism: Gammaproteobacteria bacterium (assembly GCA_027366635.1). Taxonomy (GTDB): domain Bacteria; phylum Pseudomonadota; class Gammaproteobacteria; order Steroidobacterales; family Steroidobacteraceae; genus 13-2-20CM-66-19. The sequence continues at coordinate 2,683 of DAHXNE010000126.1, forward strand.
AGCGTGGTTTTTGGCCCAACGTCCGCCACCTGCGGCGGCGGGGCACGTCCCTGTGCCTGTGATCTTGCCGGGCCGCTTCATGACGCGGGGTCGACTGTCAGTCGATGGACAACTATTAAGAAGCGCTGGATCGGGGCTCCTGCCCCGCCCAGCGTCGTTGAGCCAAAAAGCGTGGTTTTTGGCTCAACGTCCGCCACCTGCGGCGGCGGGGCACCTCCTTGTGCCTGTGACCTTGCCGGGCCGTTTCGTGACTCGGGATCGACCGCCAGTCGATGGACAACTGGTGACGGCCGACGTTCCGGAACTATTCACCAGCGCTGCGTGAGCTGTACGCTC
>DAHXNE010000030.1 GCA_027366635.1 Gammaproteobacteria bacterium
CGCGCGGCCGGCGGAGTGGCGAGCGCCATCGTTCTGGTCCTGACCTGTGCGGCTGTTCTCGAGACGCTCGCTGCGCTCAACCGCACCGAGCTGGCCGCCCTTCTGTTCGCCGGGGTCGGTGCCGGCATCGTCGGCTCAGCCGTGCTGGTGTCCGCTCTGCGGGCCATCGGGCTCGGCTGGTCCGCGCTCTGGATGGGCAGTGGCGCGATGTCGCTGCTCGGCGTATGGGCCTGCTGGCATCTGATCCCCGCGGAAATACCAGCGCGTTCCCCGCCAAAGACGATGCCTAAGGTACCGCTCGGTCACCGATTCACGCGCCTTACCGCTGCGTATGGCCTATTTGGCTTTGGCTACATCATTACCGCAACGTTCCTGGTCGCGATCGTGCGCTCGCGGGCGAGCACGCGGGTGATCGAACCGATCGTATGGATCATCTTCGGGGGCGCAGCCGTGCCGTCTGTCGCTCTCTGGAGCGCTGCAGGACGACGAATCGGCATACCGCGTGCGTTTGCGCTGGCGGCATTGACCGAAGCGTTCGGAGTACTGGCCACCGTCTTATGGCGAAGCGTCGTCGGAATCTCCGTCGGAAGCGCGCTCATCGGTGGGACGTTCATGGGATTGACGGCGCTCGGGCTGATACGCGGCCGCGAGCTCGCCGCGCGAAATCCGCAGCGCGGAGTTGCCCTATTGACCAGTGCATTTGGATTGGGTCAGATCGTGGGACCGAGCTTCGCCGGGGCGCTGTCCGATCGACTGGGAAGTTTCACCGTTCCCTCGGTGATCGCTACCGCAGCGCTCATCACCTCGGCGGCGCTGGCTGCGGGATGACACGGGGAATACCATGACTCGAAACGCATTAGACCGGGCCCGCGCGTTCTGCGAGCGGTTCGGCCTCACCGTGCCGATCCTCGAGGCGCCGATGGCGGGAGCCTGTCCCGTCTCTCTCGCGGCCGCCGTGGCCAATGCCGGTGGCATGGGCGGCATGGGAGCGCTCCTGACAGAGCCTGCCGGCATCGCTGACTGGGCTGCCGGGTTTCGTGCGGCGAGTCACGGTCCCTTTCAGATCAATCTCTGGGTTCCAGATCCGCCACCCCGGCGGGACTCGGACGCCGAGGCACGGCAGCGAGACTTTCTCGGTCAGTGGGGGCCGCCCGCACTGCCCGAAGCAGGCGACATGAGACCGCCTGATTTCGCGGCGCAGTGCGCAGCGCTGCTCGCCGCACAACCCGTGGCGGCGTCATCGATCATGGGCCTCTTTCCAGCAGAATTTGTCTGCGAGCTCAAAGCGCGCAGGATTGCCTGGTTCGCGTGCGCGACGACCCTCGCAGAGGCATTGGCCGCGGAAGCGGCCGGTGCGGATGCAATCGTCGCACAAGGCTTTGAGGCGGGCGGCCACCGTGGCAGTTTCGACGCGAGTGAGGCGGAACAACGGACCATCGGTCTCTTCGCGCTGTTGCCGAGGCTCGCCGACCATGTGTCGATTCCCATCATCGCGACAGGCGGAATAGCCGACGGCCGCAGCATTGCAGCCGCATTGCTCCTCGGTGCGAGCGCCGTGCAGATTGGAACGGGATTTCTGCGCTGCCCGGAGGCGCAGACGAACCCCGCGTGGGCCGAGGCGCTCGCCGGTCTCGAGCCGGAAGGCACGGCGCTCACCCGTGCATTCTCTGGGAGGGCGGGGCGAGCCATTGCCACCACCTATGTGCGAGCCGCCGCCCAGCCGGGTGCACCTCCCCCCGCCCCTTATCCGGTTCAACGTGGCCTCACAGCGCCCATGCGCTCTGCCGCGGTGGCCTCGCAGGATATTCAGCGCATGCAAGCCTGGTGCGGACAATCCGCATGGCTGGCGCGCGTGGAACCCGCGGGCGACACGGTGCGCCGCATCTGGGAGGGCGCGCGATCGTCCCTCTGTCAGTCTTAAGCACCGGAAGAGAGCAAGCGCAGGCGCGCCGAACTCGGCGGTCGCCGGCTCACAGGACTCGGAGACACTTGAGGTAGCAACGCTCTCGGGCACGAAGCCGAAGCCTCCGGGGCTTGCCGCGTGCCCCCAATCTACGCAAGGCGGGAAGTGTACTGACGCCCAACCCTACGAATGGTGGAGCAGCGGAATTGAAATTGGAGTGCGTGGACAGCAGTAACCGATGCGTCGCACGAGCCCCGGGTGGGAGTCACAGAACGCTTTCACGACCCCGAACGCGCCGGCACCGGCCGTCGATCCCCTCATCGCGGAATCCAGATCAAGGCATCGAAATCCTTGCCCGCACAGGCGCACCTGCGTCCGGTACACGGTGAGCAATAGAAGCGCTGCGCAATGGGGACAAGACGCCTGTTGCGCCCGTACAGCCGAATGAGGAACGACGCCGGGATGAGACGCGCGTGATCACAACAGCGGCAGCGAATGCCGAGCGACCAGACGCCCCCGTAGTCGCCGAGGCGATCGATCTTGTCGAGTTCGAAGGGCATGAGCACTATCGTGCGATCGAGGCATCACGGCGTCCACCCAGTGCCCGTCGGGCGGCCGGACTGGATGAGACAGACCTCCTCGTCCTGGCGAGACGGTTGTCGCCGGCGACCTCGGCGAGAAGTTGCAGAGTGATTGCCTCTCCCAGATCAGCCGCTTGGACCGTACAAGCCTTCGGCTCCGGCCTTGCATTGGAGCCCTCCCCTTTCCCGAACGGCTGCCCTTGCGGCACACTGACGTCCATGTGCTACTCCGCCATGGTCGAACAGCACTTGCGGTCGATCGCCAAGGATTTCGGCGCGGAGGTCGACTGGCCCATGTTCGAGGAACTCTTCCGAAGCCGGCTCGAGCGGGACATCAAGGTGAGTCGCGCGCTCGAGGCAAACTTCATCGGCCCGGCGAGCGCCCCTGCGCCCAATGGTCTGGAACGCCTCGCACGTGAGCACATCGAAGCGTATCGGGCCCGGCTGACGGGAAAGCTGGAGAGCGAACTCTTCAAGCAAAAGAAGCGCCTCGCCGACGCCGAGCGCTCACTCAAAGTCAAGGAGACCCAGCGCGCCCGCGAGGAAGCGCGCATCGCGCAGAACAAGATCGGCGCGGCACTCAATCGACTCTCGGACCTCAAGCGCACCGAGCCGCTCGAGCGCGACCGGCGGATCTTCCCGATGTACTACGCACCGGTCGTAGTCGCAGCGAATGATCGCCGCTGGATTCAGCCGATGCGCTATACCTGCCGGCTGCCGGGCAAGCCGGCGAGCAACGATGTGCGCTATCCCGGAACGTACAACGCCCGGCGGGACAATCTTGGCGGCTACTGGAAGGCGCTTTACGGACATCATCACGCGATTCTGGTGATCACGTCGTTCTTCGAGAACGTGGCCAGCAACCTCTACGAGAAGCGCGAGCTGAAGCCGGACGAGAAGCCTCGGAATCTCGTGCTCCATTTCGACCCTGAACCCCTGTGTGCCAATGTGACGTGGAACACCTGCCTTCTGGAATTTACAGTCCAAGGTAGTATCACTCATGGCAGCAGTACTGGAATCTTCGATGAACCCCGATCCGTCAAGTTCGATCCCGGGCATCCCGTCAGGAGCCC
>DAHXNE010000063.1 GCA_027366635.1 Gammaproteobacteria bacterium
CAAGAAATTTCCCAAGCATGCCGTTCCCGACTTGCCTCTTGCCTGAGCCATGACCGCCTTCTTCCGCTTCCCCCACACCCCGCACCTGGCCTGGCTGGGCGAGGGCGCCCCGCGCGACGACAAGGTGCTGGCGCCGGAGGAAGTGCACGCCTTGCTGGCCGATGAAGGGGTGGTGGAAGAAAAACTCGACGGCGCCAATTTGGGTCTGTCGCTCGGACCGGATGGCGACCTGCGCGCGCAGAATCGGGGCCAGTATCTCGCCGCGCCGCACGCGGGCCAGTTCGCCCGCCTGCCTGCTTGGCTGGCGCAGCACGAAGCAGGACTGCGCGCCGCGCTCGTGCCCGACCGCATCCTGTTTGGCGAATGGTGCGCCGCGCGCCATTCGCTGGATTACGCCGCGTTGCCCGACTGGTTCTTGCTGTTCGACGTGTACGACCGCGCGGCGGGCAAGTTCTGGAGCAGCGCGCGGCGCAATGCGCTGGCGGCGCGAGCGGGTCTGGCCGCCGTGCCGCAGGTGCGGCGCGGCCACGTCACGCTCGATCAGCTCAAGCGCCTGGTGAACGACACGGCGAGTCGCTATCGGCAGGGGCCGCTGGAAGGGGTGGTGATCCGCAGCGAATCCGCCGACTGGTGCGAGGCCCGCGCCAAGCTCGTGCGGGCGCAGTTCACCCAGGCCATCGACGACCACTGGCGTCATCGCGGCGTGCAGTGGAATCGCCTGGCGACGGGTGCGCCGGTGTCGGCATGAATGCCCTCGAACGCGCGCTGATCGAAAAGGCTGGCTATGACAACGGCTTCGAGAACGTGCTGGCCGATGCGCCGCCCGATGTCGTGCGCATGGGCTCGGCGCGGCACCGCGCGCAGGTGGAGGTGCGGCTGGAACAGGCTGTCTATGTGTTGCGCATTCTCGCCGCGCTGACGAGCTTTGCCGACGAACTGGCGCGCAGTTTTCCCGCGGTGCTGCAGGCCGATGGCAGCTTCATCGCGCAGGGCGAGGGCGCATTGGCCGTGCTGTTGCGCCGCGCCTCGGCGTTGGCGCTGGCCTTGCCCAACCAGGCCTTGCAGCGCTACGAGTCCGCCACGCGGGAAGCCTTGGCCGATCTCCCCGCCGCGGCGCGTGGCACCGAAGTCGAGCGCATGGTGCGCCAACGCGTGGGCCAGCAGACCTACCGCGATGCGTTGCTGGACTACTGGGGCGGTGCCTGCGCCGTCACCGGCATCGATGTGCCCGAGGTCTTGCGCGCCAGTCACGCCAAGCCCTGGGCCGCCTGCGCCGACGACGCCGAGCGCCTGGATGTGTTCAACGGTTTTCTGCTGTCTGCCAATCTCGACGCGTTGTTCGATCGCTTTCTCATCAGTTTCGATGCGAGCGGGCGGCTGCTGGTCAGCGCCTCGCTCGCGCCATCACGGCGCGAAGCCTTGGGTCTGGGCGCGCCGCTGCGCTTGCGCTGGCTGGCGCCAGGGCACGCGCGGTATCTGGCCTACCACCGCGAACGCATGGCGGACTGTCGCTCCACTCCCTGGAGATAGCTCATCACTTGCCGCCGCGGCTGGCAGAGCCGGTCGCGATCTGGTGCTGATCCATTGCGTGCTGCACGACATCGGCACGGACATGGCCTATGACGCGGCGGGGCGACTGACCGACCGCGCACGATCACTGGGTCATGAGTTGCTGGGCCTTGAGCTGTTGCGGAGCGCATTGGCACGCATTGAGCACAGCGGCCCGCATCGGGCCGATCAAATGCCTGATCTGGTTGCGGGGCTCTGGAAGGCCCAACGCTGGCGCGACGACGAGCCGCTCGCGGCAGCGCTCGTAGCCCGGAGGAGTGACATGATTACGCCCATCGCTTGGGGAGCTTCACTCGGCATCGGCGCGATCTTCTGGGTTTTTGCCCTGACCATCGGTTACATGGCAAGGCGAGGCGAAAAGGGCTCGAAGAAGGACTATAGATAAGGCCCTTAAATAGTCTGAACTATGGTTGCACCGTCTTAGCGACAGACGCTGGTTGGATTGGCCGAAGGCTCAGATCAGCGCTTAGCGTGAAGCGCGCCGCCACGGTGGGCAGGCGATCTCGATCGCCTCCTGCTCGGTCAGCTGCCAACCGGGCTCCATCCGCCAAGTCCCGTCGAGGAGATGCGCTTTCCCCGAGATGAGTGTCATGCGGACAATTGCTTTGGAGGCGCCATCGGCGCCGAAATCCATAGGCATCGTTACTGTCGACCCATCATCAAGAGCTAAATTATGGTGGATTGTCTCAGTCTTGCATTGCTTGCATAGGTCGCCGATCTGCTCCACCATACCGGCATCGTCGCCGCGTGCCGGCGGCGACTCGCAGAAGGAGAGTCCACATGGCCACCCCGCATTTTGCGATGGTCGACATCCCGCTCGATGGGGAGTTGCGCTGGGGCACCCGCACGGCGGCCGCGCTGCGCGACGAGCGCACCGCCGACCTCGCCGGCGGCCTGCGTGTTTTCTATGGCCCGATCAGCCGCGACATCGAGGAGACCACGCGCGTCAGCTTGGCGACGTGCGCCTACGACTTGCTACAGACCGCCTCCCTCAAACGCCACTTGTTCACCCGTGTGATGACGACGCCACGCCGCCAGCGCTGGTTCCTGTTGGAGGCGAAGAACCGGCTGCGCGAGGTGGCGCACAACCAGCTGGACCATACCTCGGCCGCCGTCCTGGCCTATCATTCCCCGTCATCGTCGCACTTCCGCAAGGCGCTGGTCGAAGTCAGCCCGGCACCCGCCGACACCGACCAGGAGCGGGTCCTCGCCCTCCTGATCGAACGCCTCTCCGTGCATTTGACGACCGCCGCGCCGCGGATCGGCCGCGGCGTGCATCAGCCCGTCACACTCGTGATCGGCCAACGGCCTGGCCCGGAGGACGAGCCTGCGGTGCGCAGCTTCCGCGACTCCCTGCTCGCGCGCGAGTGGCCGGATTCCCAGGCAGTGGGCCGTCAGCTCGGCAGCACCAGCGGTACCGGCGCCGAACAGCGGGTCAGCCGCGAGCGCGCCGCCGGCACCCTGTTCGGCGTCTGGGCCGGCCGCGATCGCGGCGGCTACCGCCATCCCGATTTCCAGTTCCTGCCTAGCGGCTCCGTGCACAATCGACTGCCGGAACTGCTCGATGCGCTCGCTCGCCAGCCCGGCCTGACGAAAGCCGCTGACCGCAGCGGGTGGGAACGCGCGTTCTGGCTGTACCAGCCGCGCGGACGGCTCAGTGCGCAGGCGTTGGCGCTGCGGGCAGCCTCGCCGGAACAGGTGCGCGCGGACCCGGAGCGTTTCTCTTCGCTAGACACATCGGCACGCACGCCTGCGGAGGTGTTTCCGACGGATCCGCAGGCCGTGATTGACCTGGCCAGGGACGACGCGACGGCGCAGACGCCCCCAGACGCGCCGGACGTGGTGTCCCATGGCTGAAGGCGATCTCGTCGACAAGCTGGTGACCTATCCCCTGTGCGCACACACGATGGTCTGGCGCACTTACTTTGACGTCTATGGGCCGCTCGCCGCACACCCGCAGCCCGAGGGGCGGATGGCACTCGTCCAGGACGTTCCCGCAAGGAATGCCGGCCGCGGTGGTCTGTTCCTCGCCAGCAGGGTGGGCGGTGCGATCTGGGAAGTGCTACTGCGCGATCTGCAGCCACGCAACGGCATCATCGCGCTGCCGCAGTCCGCCCTAGCGGGCCGCTCGCTTGTCCAGTTGCGTGTCCGTGAAGATGTGCAGCTGGTCGACCTGAGCCTGCCCGCGCGTCGCAATCTGTTCATCAATCGCAATGCTGCGTCGCTCCATCGCATCAACACGTTTTGGAACCTGATCCTGGCGTCGCCCGACCACACCCAGTCGCACCACGCCGCCGCGGAACTCGCAGCTCTGGCCACGCAGCTTGGGATTCAATTGAACGGCTTCACGTGGTTGTCGGCCCAGGACCAGAGCGCGAAGGTGCACTTGCTCTACGAGCCTCCCTACGCCGCAACGTGGTTAGAGGTGGTCGACAACCCGATCCCGCTGACCTCCGCCGATGGCATCCGCGCGGTGCGCCGCGCCGCGAAGGACGCACACATGACGCTGATGCTCACCGGGGACACACCGCATCCGTGTGAGGAGGATGACGCATGAGTGGTGGCACCGCGCTGCTGGTGGTGGACAGCCTGCACGGCCTGGTCGGCGTCAAGCCCGTGGCAGCAACCATCAACGCACGCAGTGCGCCATCGGCACAGGAGGTGTTCGAACGACTGCGCGCCTGGCAAGCCGCCTTCGAGGCGGCGCAGGCCTCGGCGACCGTCAAGGCCGTGCGCTCCGACTGGGGCCAGTACCTGGAGTGGTGCGTAGGCACCGGCCACATTCCACTGCCGGCGACGCTGGAGCAATTGGAAGCCTTTCTCACCAACGCGATCGACCGCGGCCGCAAGCGGACGACGGTGGCTCGCTACCTCTACACGGTCTCGCTGATCCATGACGCGGCGGGCCTGGCCAACCCGGCCAAGGATCGGCGCTGGCCGCTGACCTGGAAGGCGCTGGCCAAACGCCTCAAGGACACCGGTGGGAACTACCGCAAGCAGGCCGGCGCGATGGTGTCGGACGATGTGCAGCGCATCCTCGCCACACTGGGCGATGATCCGCGCAGCCTGCGCGACGCCGCCCTACTCAGCCTCGCCTCAGACTCTCTGCTGCGTGAGGCCGAGCTGGTCGCGGTCAAGGTTGAGCACCTGCAGCCTGACGCGCATTGCGAGACCTGGAGCGTGTGGGTACCTTGCTCCAAGACCGACCAAGAGGGCCATGGCGATGATTATCGCCACGTCTCTGCCGACACGCTCACCCGCATACGCCGCTGGCTCGCCGCGGCCGACATCACCGAAGGCTACGTGTTCCGGCCGATCGGTGGTCGCAAACGCGCGGAAGTTGTCCAGGCCGAGGCCGAATGTCGCGAACCCCCGGTGCTTGGCCTGACCGCGAAAGAAGTCGCCCGGATCTTCAGGCAACGCGCCGTGGCCGCCGGCCTCGATCACGCCTGGACCATCAGTGGGCACTCGGCCCGTATTGGCACCGCCAACGATCTGATGCGCGACGGCGCCTCGACCGGCGAAATCCAGCTCGCCGGTGGCTGGAAGGGGGCGGAGATGGTGATCGCCTACACGCGCAAGTCGCGCGCCGGCAACAACGCCGTGGCCAGGC
>DAHXNE010000066.1 GCA_027366635.1 Gammaproteobacteria bacterium
TTCTGATTCCGCCGTGATCCGCCGCCCCCGCCTTCCCAGTACGGCCAGCTGCTCGATCACCCCGGCGAGGGGCTCCGAGACCCCGGCGCGCAGACAATCGGCAATCTCAATGTCCCGCTCCGCCCCCTGCTGACGCAGCGCCAGTTCCGCCGTGATGGCGGTGCCGAACATCACGCGCAGACCCAGAACGACAAGCTCCAGACGCCCGGCGCCATCAGCTGCCCCGCGCCCTCTGGCCTCCCTCGGCGACCCGCCCGAGGACGTTCGGCGGGAGCCCCGCTGACTGGAACGGGAGCGGATCGAACGGCGCGCCTGCGACGGGGGCTTGCGGTTCGGATCTATTGCCATCGGCTCTCTCCTTCGACCACTTCGCGGTTGTAAGTGATGCGGTCTCGGAGCGCTTCGGTGGCGAACACTCCGCTCGAATCCGCAGCGCTCTAGGACACGCCCGTTTCATTGGGTCTCAACCAGCTCGCCGCCGAGAATCAATCCAAGATCGCTCTGGATGCACGGGATCCGCGGAATGCCTCGATCAATGCTAGTAATTACTAGCCTAGTCCAACGCGCCTGAACTTACAACTAGCCTGCCGTAAAGTAGCGCGATGATGAGCACACGCCGTCCGCTGCCGGAACGCTTAGGCGAAGTGATCCGGCGCCGCCGCGAGGCAGCCGGCTGGACCCAGGAAGGCTTCGCCGATGAGATTGAAATGCACCGCGCGCAATACGGCTTCATTGAGCGGGGAAAGAACGACCTCAGACTCTCCTCCCTTGAGCGGGTCGCGACGGGCCTGCAGACGCCACTCTCGACGATCCTGCGCGAAGCCGAGGACGCCTAATTCGTCGTCGCGGGCGCCCTAGAAGAGGGACTGCTGGTCGCCCGTCACCGCGTCCACCCCGAGCAGCGGCTCTGACGATTCGGACACGTTCGGGATCCGGTGCCTTGGGCTGCGTGGCGCGGGCTGCGCGCACATCCTGCACCGGAGCAGCTGCACCTCGAGCGGGTCGATCAGGATCGCGGCCTCGCACTGCGCGCAGTGCGCGACCGCGAGCTTTCCCTCCGCGAGCGCGAGCGTCAAGAGAATGAACTGATCCATGGTGAGCACCCCGTGCGGCACCACGGCGTGGAAGAATTCGAACGCCTCACACAGGCTCTCCCCCCATTCGAGCCCCGGCAGCACCTTGCGTGCATTGCGCACCGGACTGGCCGGCACGAGCTTCCACATACGCGCCAGGGCCGCCAGCGCCGAAGCTTCCGGGTGCAGCGCCAGCCGGAAGAACACCGCGCAACTCGTCGGCGCTGCTCCTCGGTGTCTCGGAAGCGCCGTGACCCCGTAGGAGTGCAGGAGATTGCGCACCCGCTCATCGGTGAGCCCCGTCATGGCGCAGATCCAGCGGGTCCGTACCTCGTGCCGGATCAGCCGATGCCCGAGCGCCAGGCTCCTCAAATCGCGGGAATACCGATCTTCGGAAACACGCATGGGAGCACCCTCAACGCGACCGCCGGCCCACCGCGGCGCGCTCCCCAAGGCGAGCCTTTGCGCGAGTGCGCGCCCGGCGCGGCCCCTCCGGGAGCGCCTCCTCGAAGTGAAACACCCCAATCCCGGTGTGCATCAGCGGCTCCCCGGGCACCCGGGCGCGCTCATAGCGCAGCATCCGGGATTCCAGCTCCCTCAGGAACTGCTGAATGTCCCGGCTCAGCTGTGCCCGGCACACACTGCGCAAGCGCACCGGAACCTCCGTGCCCTCGAGCGCGGTCACCACTTTGATCTCATCGACGTGGGCGATCTGACGCTGGGTCCGGCTTTCATCAATCGAGCGCAGCAATCTCACCACCAATTGCAGCGTCTCGCGATTCGCCAGACGTCCGGTGCCGAGGAGCGCCTTAGCCCGCCGGAGCGGCGCATATTCCTGTCCCACCGACCGAATCGCCTTGATGCGCTCCAGAGACCGCACCATATCCCGAGCCGAGACCTCAAGACCCAGTCGTTTGATGAGCGCATGCAGCGAGGGCGCCGCCCCCGTGAGCGGCAGGCGCAGCGGCCGCCCCTCGGAATCGAGGTAATCCAGATCGGTGTACCAGGCGGCAAGCAGGAGAATCGCGTCGTACTCCGCGGCAAGCGAGTCCGACTGCTTCGGCCTGCGCGAGCGCGAGTGCTTGTCACAGGCACACCGGAAGGCACTCTCGATCGCCACCCGCTCAATGCCGTTCCAGACCAACAACGCCACGATCCGATCCACGGCCTCGACCGTAAGGGATTCTATGAGAGCCGCCGATTCATCAGCGTCAGCGCGAGGAACACGACGCACTGTGCGCAACTGGGAGGTTCGCTTCACCGGACACCCCCTGTGTGCGTCTCTCGGATGGCCACGAGGCATGCATCCGCCCACCGCCACCGCGCGACACTCGCTGCCGGCTGCACTCCCGAACTCCGCGATCCGCGGCCCAGCCGAGCCGGTTCGCACGAGCAACAGACCGCCTGGGCACCCGAAGGTGTCCGCCCGAGTCCCGGTTCCATACGTCCTCGCTTTGAGTTCTTATCTCTCCCGAATCACTCCGCGTCGCCTCTTTCGAGCCGGCCTCATCTTTGCGGATGGTGCCGTCGATTCGTTGTTGCGAGATTCGCCCTCCCCCGAGGGCGCTTCTTCGAAGACATAGACCCCAACACCGAGACGCATCCCCGGAGCGCCAGTGGGCGCGGTGTGCTGCGGATCGTTGAGGGTTTCGTGCAAAGCATCGGTGCGAACCGCAAGCGCAGTCTCGATCTCGCGAATCAGCATCGGCGCGTGGCGCGGATCCACCTGGCCGTTGACCACCTGACGCGCGAGCCGTGCCCGTGTCGGATGATGAAGATTTTCCAAGAGCGTCGCGCAGTGATCCCGCAACTGCTCGCCGACGGCCTCCACACCTGCCGGATCCCATCGGACCATTGTGCAGCTGCGGCTTAGCGCCTGCACCCGACCCTCCGGGAGCTCTCGCACCGCACCGACCCGTAGCAGCTCCTGCAAAACGGGCGCCGAGCGCTTCTCACCGCTGTAGCGCTCGGCAAGCGCCGCGAACGATCGGCGAGCACCTTTAAGGCGCAGAACCTCGGGCTCGCCCTTGGCGTTCAAAAATTCAGGATCGGTCCACCACGCGGAGAGGACCCGCTCGGCCCGCTGTCGCCCCCGATCGCTCGACGGCGACTCCGCCTCACCCAGCTCAAGAAGAGAACCGACCTCGACACGGGTCAGGCCCGTCACGACCGCAATACGCGAAATATTGGGTCGGGCGCTCCCGGCCACCGATCGGCCCTGCTCCACTGCCGCTCTCACGTACGCCACCTTGACGAGGCTGACGAACTCTCCGACCCCGATTCCCGCATCGAGCAACCACCGCACAAGCGGCTGAAGGAGGCGCATGAGCGCCGAGTGGACCGCCCGCTTCAACTCATCGCTCATTGTGACTCAACGCCCGCAAACATGAGGCACCCTACCGGGTCCGCGCACAAGCACATCAGAATCCGAATCTTGCCATGACTTGTGAGACGTGTAATACTTTTTACATGTCCTGTCAATTATGGTGGAACTCGGATCAATCGAGCTCAAGCGCATGGCAGCCGACATGACCCCCTCAGCCGCCTTCTCGCTCCCGGCGTTGCACGATCTCAATCGTCGTGCCATCGATCTCTTAGCGCAGGCAGCCCGCCGCAGGACAGATCAGCCGCTTTCGCTCGTCGGCACCGTGAAACGGGAGCTTCTCGCGAGTACCCCGGCCAGCCGCGATCGAGCCGCGGCGCGTCCGTTCCTGCTCTGGGACCTCGAATTCCACAATGCGCCCTGGTGGCAAGCGATGGCCCATGATCCCGAGCGGCGAATCCGCAAACCCGCGCTTCAACTCGCATTTCCGCGAGAAACCGCGCTGCCCCTCACTCGCGCAACCCTCATCGCCGCCTGGCGAGCCGTTTGCGCCGATGCACGCGCTGCCCGAATTCTCTTGGGTCTTGACGAATCAGTCGCCGAACTCCTGATCACGCTTCCGGTCACCGTGATCGACTCGATCGCCGAGCACGTCCACCCGCACCTTCGCCCCCGGTGGGCCGATCACCCGGGATTCTGGAGAGCGCTGCTGCGCGCCGCAAATGGCGGAGATAGCGCAAAGCTCTCGCGGATCGACATTCAAGGCAT
>DAHXNE010000074.1 GCA_027366635.1 Gammaproteobacteria bacterium
GTCACCACCGCAAGCGCCACTCAACAGCGAGCGCTGCAGCTGCTGCAGCGGATCACCGTGTAGCCAGGCCGCCAGCAGCTGGTGCGCTCACAACCCGCTGATCCACGAGGAAATTGTGCTCGAGCTTAAGAGGAACTCCAGGCTAGATGCGTCACTATTTCCGCCACCGATCACAGTTCTCCCGGGCGCGACCGCTGGATGCCCGCTGCTGACGCAGTACGTTCAATAGTTACAAAGCCAGATGCAGGAACTGATTGAAATCGCTCCGGTGGTACTCGGCAAATGCCTCGCCATCGATGAACCCACGTTTGCGATAGAGGGCCAATGCCGGCTCGAAAGCCGGTCCGCTTCCGGTCTCCAGACTCAGCCGACGTAGCCCGCGCCGACGCGCCTCGCCAATAATATGCTCAAGCAGCGAACTGGCAACGCCTTTGCGTAAATGCCTCGGACCAGTCCGCATCGACTTCAGCTCGCCCGTTCCGTCGCCAAGTTCCTTTAGGGCTGCAATGCCTAACAATGTGGGCCCGTCCCGCGCAGACCAGACAGTGACATTGGCGGCTCGAAGTCCCGACAGGTCGAGTGCAAACACGTGTCCGGGTGGCGAGTTGTCGTGCATTGCCGCGAGGTGCGCGGTCAACAGTTGGCGTATCGGGCGCTGGCGAGATCATCCACACGAATTTTGAGCATTGGCCTTGTCCGTGCTGAAACGCTGATTCCGCAGTGACCGAGATTACCCAATCCTTGCAATGCGCGCCCAGCGCACCGCGACCGGAATCGTGATCCGCCCCTTCCTCGTCACCGTCGCGGCTGCCATGACATACTCCCGGATTTCTTGCCTCGTGGTAAAAATTCCACAGGCAACGGGGCCGATCGCCGCTACTGCGCGTGCCAGCGCGCAACCAGAGCCAGTGCGACCCGGGCGATGTGTTTCGCCGCCGCGCTCACCGAGATGCTCAACGTTGCGGCGATCGCGACGTAGGCTCAATCCTCAAGCCTCATCACACCAGCGACTACAGGGATTGACGGCCTCTTCAGGGGGCTGTCACCGGGCGCAAACCGGCTGACGTGATCGATCTCACCGAGCGCGTCGGCAACGCGGCCCTGCCGCTGGTGTATGACGCAACGAATGCCGAGCAGGCGCAGCAAGTGATTCAAGCGGTACATGCGCACTTCGGACTCGCAGCGGTCATTGCGCTGCCATTTTCGTGACGTATCATCACATGCGGCGGGCGCAAACATGTGGCGCGCCGCGGACGGACGGCTCCGACAAAGAGCGCGCCGGCGGAGATCCCGTTCGGCTGCGCCGCGTCGGGTTGGGGCGGAGCAACGGCGGGCGGAGAATCGAAATGAAGAAGCGAGGAAATAGGCGCGCGCGCATCAGCGCGATGTCATGGGGCGGGCTCGCTCTGGTGATCTGCTTGAGCGCCTCGGCAGGTGCCCTGGTGTACCCTCGGCTTCATTTCGTTCCGCGCCCGGTGACGGTCACGGCCGCCAATCGCGGGCGTTACACCGGCATTCTGCCGACTTGGCGACGCGTGACCCCGGTGGGAACCCTGATCAGCACGCCAAATTTCCCGACCAACGTCGTGACTGCCGCGGGTCACGTGCTCGTGCTGGCCAATGGTTCGGCGCCGTTTCAGACCGTCACATGGTATAGCCTCGATCTGCGCCGGCAGGCGCGTCTGGCGGCGTTCGGCAAAGTGGCGCCCACCCGGGCGACCGTCGCCGCATCCGGCGGCAGCACCGGCCAGGCGGAGAATCCGCACCATGCGGGCGCCGCCGGCATGATCTATTCCACGGACCAGTCGGCGCGGCGTCGTTTGGCGGAGGCGGCGGCCACGGAGCGGGCCGAGGAGAATCCTGTCCCCATTCCCACGACGGTCGTCTCCCACGGGGATCTCTTCCAGGGCCTCGATGCGAGCAGGAACGGCATCGTCTATGCGACGGGCGGCGATTCGGACCAGGTGCTGGCCCTGAAGATGCAAGGCGGCAACGTCCGGGTGATCCGCCGGTATGCGCTGCACTGGCAGCCGTTCCCCGCGACACAGTATCCCTATGCCTACCAGGGCAACCACGCCCAAAAGCCGTTCCGCTTCTACCCGGACTCCGTGGCGGTGGGCCCCGAGGACCGCCATCTGTACGTGACGGGCATGCTGGCCAACAGCCTGGCGCGCATCGATATTGGCAGCGGCAAAACTGACTATGTCAACGTGGGCTCGTACCCGTTCGCGGTGATTCTGGCCGACGGCGGCCGCCGGCTGGCGGTGAGCGACTGGGCCGGGCCGGGCGTCACGATCCTCAGCCGCCGAACCCTCAAGGTGTTGGGAACCGTTCCAACCGGTCCGGCGGTGGGGCCGCGTACGGTGGCCGCCGGTGTCCACCCCACGGCGATGACGCGTGTGCCTCATGGGCCGGATATCTGGGTGGCCGATGCCAACGACGATGCGTTGGTGGAAGTCGATACTCGGGCGCTCAAAGTGGTGCGCGTGCTCCTCGACAGTCCGTATCCGCACGCGCCGCCCGGCAGTTATCCCGATGCGCTCGCGCTCGCCAACGGCGATCTGTTCGTGGCCAACGCGGGCAACGATGACGTGGCCGTGTTCGACGCCGCCACGGGCGCGCTGCGCGGCCTGATTCCCACCGGCTGGTACCCCAGCGCGCTCACGGTCGCTCGGCGGGCTCTGTACGTCGTGGCGGCCAAAGGACTCGGCACCGGGCCGAATCTGCAGTGGCAGTACATCGGCAACATGATGCACGGCATGCTGCAGCGCGTTTCCCTGCGGGGGCTGTCGCGGACTCTGCCCGCATGGACCCGCGAGGCGCTGCGAAATGATGGCTTCCAGCGCAGTCAACGCCGGGCTCTGGCCGGGCGGAACACGCGGACCACCGCGTTTCTACGCCGGCACATTCGCTACGTGGTGTTCGTGCTGCGCGAGAACAAGACTTTCGATGAAGACCTGGGGGACTATCGTCCGGCAGGAAAGTGGGCCGATCCGAACTTCGATCTCTATGGCCCGAAAGAGCTGCCCAATCTGTACCACTGGGCGGCGCACAACGCGCTGTTCGCCAACTTCATGGCCGACGGGGAAGTCACCGCGCAGGGCCACCAGTGGACTGACGGGGCGTCGGATTCGGATGTCGTCCAACGGCTGTGGCCCGAGTATTACTCCGGCCGCGGCTTGGTCTGGAACGCCGGCCCTGGCGGCAGCGGCGCGCTGAACCCCGGGGCGCGCGGCAGCCACGATCCATACCAGTACGCCAGCAGGGCTTTGGGAAACTTCGCCAATCCCTGGATCAGCTATCCCGGCCGGCTTTACCTGTTCAACGACCTGCTCGCCCACCATGTCTCATTCGAGGATTTCGGTGAGAATCTGACCCGTGCCAGGGACGGAGTCATCCGCAGCCGCCTGCTTGCCCACGTCGACCGGACTTATCCCGGCTGGGACCGGATGATCCGCGACAACAGCCGAGTGGGCGCGGCCATCTCGTGGCTCAAAGCGCACCCCGGCCGCGCCTTTCCGCATTTCATTTTCATCTGGATACCGGACGATCACACCGCCGGACTCAGTCCGTGTTATTACACCCCGGATTACTACGTGGCCGACAACGATCATGCCACTGCGCAATTTCTCCACTATCTCGCCGGCACGCCGCAGTGGCGCCACATGGTGGTTTTCCTCGACGAGGACGATGCCCAGAGCGGTGCCGATCACATCAACGCGCATCGTACGCTCGGACTGGCCATGGGACCGTGGGTCAAAGCGGGCGACCTGGATACGCAACCGCTGTCGCAAGTGAACATCGTGCGCACCATCGAGGCGGTGCTCGATCTGCCGCCCATGTCCCAATGGGATGGCGGTGCGCGCGTCATCTCCGGCATATGGCGCGCGACGCCGCGCCGTGACCCCATGCCCGTGCTGCCCATGCAGGTATCGGTGCAGTTCAACGCGGGGCACTGCAGCAACCGGCTGTTGCTGCGGCGCGAGGCGGGTGCGGCCGGCCACGCGCTGACCGCGCACTGGCTCGAGCGTCACACCGATGCTCACGGCACCGCAAGCGCGCCCCTCGCTGCCAGCCAGCGATACACTCCCACGTCTCTTTTAAAAGTGCCGGGACCCGAACAATTGCGCCAGGAATGGATCGCAAGCAAAGGCCGCAGGAGCTATGTCGATTTTCGGCGCTACCTGAGCGCCTACGCCGCTGCTCACGGTACTACCGTGGCCGCGTACGAGGCGAACGAGGGGCAGCTCCAATGACCCCATTTAGGGCCCACACTTGACCCTGCGTTGAGCTGTTTCCGATCGCGGACGCAGGACCTCGGTTCCGCAGGAGCTGCCATCCGGTATCGCGCTTGCGGGCGGCCGGACTGGCCTCGCTCGGCTGGGTCGAGCGGTGTCGCGGCTCCGCTCCACACGCCTGACGTTCCGCCCGCTCGGTGGCCGCGGCCTTTCGCCTGGCTGATATTTGTACAGCTGCGCGAACCTATGCAAGCTCTGGGCAGAATCCACCCTGCCGGCGGACAGCTCGCTGCGCGGTGACTTAAGCTGCTGGCTCGCGTACATCCCGCTGCGCTTCAGCGCGGCATGCCGCCGGAAACGCGCGCGAGGATGCTCGCGATCGCCACCCCGATCAGGCGCCGATCCGACGAAGCGGATGTCGGTGGGGGGCGGAACGCGAACCGCGCTCGTGCCGGGCTCGTGGCGCACCAATTCCGTCTTGCGATCGGCGCCTCAGGTAGAATTCTCCCAGCGGCCGCCTCGCCGTGGATGCCGCACCTCGCGGGGCCGCGAGCGCCAATAGCCGTGACGTTCCGGTGCGGAATCCGTCCGGCCCGGCGCCGTCTCCTCCAGTGCTGACTCTCATTGCCCGGCGGGCCCATGCTCGATTTCGGACGCGATACATTTCGGTTCGTGCGTGACAACGCCCGCTGGATCTGCGGCGGATTCCTGCTCACCTTGTTCTCGTCCTTCGGGCAGACTTTCTTCATCGGCCTGTCCGGCAACGACCTGCGCGCCACCTTCCACCTCTCGAGCGGCGCTTTCGGCGGACTGTACATGCTGGCGACTCTGTCGAGCGCCGTCACTCTGCCATGGCTCGGCCGTACGCTCGATCTGATGCCGGGCTGGAAGGTCGCCCGGTTCGTCATGCCGGGTCTCGCGCTGGCCTGTATCCTGATCGCGGTCGCACCCAACATCGTGGTGCTGGGCATCGCTCTGTATCTGCTGCGTCTGTTCGGTCAGGGGATGATGACTGAGACCGCCTACACCGAGATTGGCCGCTGGTTCGTCGCCAACCGGGGTCGGGCCATGGCGCTCATCCTGCCGGGCCAGCAGGCCGGCATGGCCATACTGCCGCTGCTCGTCGTGCTGATGGACCGGGCGAGCGGCGGCTGGCGGATGGCATGGATAGTCTCGGCGGCGCTGATCGCGCTGGTCGGCTTGCCCTCGGTCATGGCGCTGATGAAAGTCGAGCGAACACCAAAATCTTCCGAGGTGAAGGCTGGCCGGCGACGCAGCGCGCGCGATTGGACGCGCGCCCAGGTGCTGCGGGACCCCATTTTCTACCTGTTGCTGCTGGGGGTTCTGGCTGCGCCCTTCATCGTGACCGTCGTGTTCTTCGAGCAGGACTATCTTATCGATATTCGCCACTATGATCCGTTGGTGTTCGCCGCGGCATTCCCGGTCATGTCCGTGACGACGGTGGTGTTCGGCCTGTTCTGCGGCCAACTGATCGACCGCTTCAGCGCGCTGAAGCTCCTGCCGTTCTATCTATTGCCGCTCGCCGTCGCTGCGGCGGCGGTCGCGCTGATTACGCCCGTGTGGGGCGTATTTGTATTCATGTTCCTGCTCGGCATCAGCAGCGGTTTCACCTCCACGATGTTCGGCGCGCTGTGGCCCGAAGTGTACGGTCTGGCGAATCTCGGCGGCATCCGCGCGATCGTCGTGTCCGCCATGGTGTTGGCTACGGCGATCGGACCGGGACTCTCGGGCCTGTTGATCGACAGAGGCATCTCTCTGCCGACCCAGCTGCTGGGGCTGTCCGGCTGGTGTGTCGTGGCCTGTTTCGTGCTGGCCTTTGCCGCATGGCGTGTACGGTTGCGCGAGGGGTACCGTGACCTCGAGCCGGACCGTCCGTGATGTGTCGGATCACACCGCCGGAATCATGGCGTCGTGTACGCCGCCGGTGAACTCGACCGGTCCGCGCTTCGCGGATGCGCTGCAACGCCTGCCGCGGCCGTGTGCCCGATGCGGCGGAACGGCCCAGCAGGAACGGGAGCGCTGACGTATCGGAAGCCGAAACGCAGCGGTTGATGCCGCTTGGCTGCCGCAGGCCGACATCCAGTCCGACGGGCGGCCTGACCCCAATGACGGCGTTGCGCACGTAGTGGCCGGCCCGCGCCCGTAGTCTCCATCACATCGCGCGCGGCCCCAACTGAGACGCATGCACTTCCCTAGGCGCCCTACATGACGACATTATGGTCAATAGTTCTCCATCGACTGACGGTGGACCCCGAGTCATGAGGCGGCCCCACAAGGTCACAGGCACAGCGAGGTGCTCCGCCGCCGCAGGTGGCGGACGTTGAGCCAAAAACCACGCTTTTTGGCGCAAAGGTACTGGGCGGGGCAAGGAGCCCCGATCCAGCGCTTCTTAGAATAGGGCGCGCCTGAATGATGGCTCATGCACGCAATGTATAACCCTTGGCTCGTCGGCCTTTCGGTCCTGGTGGCGATTGCCGTTTCCTATACGGCGCTCATGCTGGCCGGCCGAGTGGCGGAGGAGGGACGCTCCGGCGGGCGGATATGGCTGCTCGGCGGAGCGGCGTCGATGGGCATCGGCATTTGGGCGATGCACTTCATCGGCATGCTTGCCTATTCCGCGCCGATTCAGCTGCGTTACAACATCCTGATCACGCTGGCGTCGCTGCTGATCGCGATATTGACGTCGGGCTTTGCGCTGTCGATCGCAAGCCGCCGGGATCTGACGGCCGGACGCCTCGCGATCAGCTCTCTGGTGATGGGTGCTGGTATCGCCGCGATGCATTACACGGGCATGGCGGCAATCCAAATACGACCAGCAATAACGTACAACCCGGCGTTGGTCGTGGTGTCGGTGCTCATCGCGATCGCAGCGTCCTTCGTCGCCTTGTGGCTCTTTTTCCAGCTGCGCACTCTGGATGCCCGGTTCGTCAGAATGGTGCGCGCTTCGTCGGCGGTCATCATGGGCTGCGCAATCGCGGGCATGCACTACATCGGGATGGCCGCTGCGCGGATCGCGCCGGGCTCCCATTGCTATGGTGGGACTGCCTTCAGCAACGGCTGGCTCGGCGCAACCGTCGCGATGGCCGCTTTCGCGGTGCTGGCGATCACACTCATCACTCTGGTTTACGACGCCCATCTCGAGTCGCGCAGCCGGCAGGATGCGCGGCGCCTGGCAAAGCTCAACGAGGAACTGCAGCACGGCAAGAACCTGCTCAACCTCGCGACACAGGCGGCCGGAATCGCCAGCTGGGAATATGATCTCACCGCCGGCCGTTTCGTGTGGACCGAAAATGACATCGTCTCCCTCAGGAACGCGAAGCTCGATCCCTGTCACCATGGCGATGTGCTGTTGGCGAGCATCCATCCGGATGACGCGGCAGCCGTTCGCGCCTCGATTGTGCGCGCGGTGCGGGCGCGACACGTCGCTTGTAAGTTCCAAATGCGGGTCGCGGGCCCCGCGGCGACGATTTATCTGCAAGTGCACGCAAAACTGATGACGGACTCACGGGGGCACGTGTCTCGCCTGCTGGGCGTCTCATGGGACGTGACCGAGCAGGTGCGCCAGGAAGAGCAGCGTTCCACGCTGCAGCTGCAGCTGCAGGAGGCGTCGCGGCAGGCGGGCATGGCTGAAGTTGCCACCGGGGTGCTGCACAGCGTCGGGAATGTCCTGAACAGCTTGAGCGTTTCCGCCGCGCTGTTGACTTCTCGGTTACGCGAGTCGCGCGTGGCCAATGTGCAACGCATTGCACGGCTGCTGCCCGAGCAGGCGCCGGCGCTCGTGTCGTTCTTCGCGGCCGATGCTCGCGGAAGAGAGCTGCCGGGGTACCTGCGTCAGCTCGGCGATCACCTGATGCTCGAGAACCGCGAGCTTCAGGATGAGGCCCGGGCGGTCGCGACTCACGTCGAGCATATCAGCAGCATCGTCGCCGCCCAGCAGACGTATGCGCGCCGTGGCGGCACCCTGGAAGCGCTCGATGTCATGGAGCTCGTCGAGCGGGCCCTCGCCCTGCACTTTTCGCCCGGGTCCGATATTGCCGTGCGCAGGGACTACCGCCCGGTCGGGCGCGCCATGATCGACCGGCACAAGGTCGTTCAGATCCTGGCGAACCTGCTGAGCAACGCGCGTCATGCGCTGCGCGAGCAGGCGCAAGGTCCGAAGGTGCTGACCGTGCGCGTGTGCCCGGCGGAGCCGGGCTCGTTCCAGATCGAGATCGAGGACAGCGGCATCGGAATCGGTGACGAGGCGATGCGCCGCCTGTTCGAGTTCGGTTTCACCACCAAGCAGGACGGCCACGGCTTCGGCTTGCACTCGAGCGCGGCGCTCGCCCGCGAGATGGGCGGGGCGCTCAGCGCATGCAGCCAGGGGACCGGTCGGGGGGCGTGTTTCACGCTCCGGCTGCCCATGGGCAGCGAAGTCGAGACCCAGAGGCGAAGTGCATGAGCAGGCCAGACATGTGCGAGGATCCCGTGCGGGTGCTGATCGTGGACGACAATCCGGCGATTCACCGCGACTTCGACAAGGTCCTTTCCCAGCCCGCCGAGCCGGCGCGCGGCCTGGCCGAAGTCGAGACGCTGCTGTTCGGCGAGACTCCTCGCCAGCAGCGCCGTGGCCTTGCCTATGCGCTGCAATTCGCCACGCAAGGCGCAGCGGGCGTCGATCTGGCGCGACAGGAGCGCGACGCTGGCCGGCCGTTTCAGATCGCGTTCGTCGACATGAGAATGCCGCCGGGCTGGGACGGGCTCGAGACCATCGAGCGGCTGTGGGCGGTCGATCCGGACATCCAGGTGGTCATCTGTTCGGCGCACTCCGATTACGACTGGAATGACGTGACAGAGCGTCTCGGGCAGAGCGATCGCCTGTTGGTGCTGAAGAAGCCGTTCGAGCCCATCGAGGTCCTGCAGTGCGCGAGCGCCCTGTCGCGCAAATGGCAGCAGGAGCGGGCTCTGCGCAGCCACGTGGCGACGCTCGAGCACGTGGTCGCCACGCGCACCGAGAAGCTCGAGGCCGCCAATCGCCAGCTTCGCCACCTCGCCAGCCATGATGCCCTGACGGGACTGCCCAACCGCATCCTGCTCGATGACCGACTGGCCCAGGCCATGGCGCGCGCCAACCGGGACGGCACGTCGTTCGCTGTCCTCGTGATCGATCTGGATCGCTTCAAGCAAATCAACGATTCGCTCGGGCATCGCGCCGGTGACGCGGTGCTGGATCAGGTGTCGCGGCGGCTGTTGTCCGTGATACGAGACATCGATACCGTGGCGCGTACCGGCGGCGACGAGTTCGTCATGCTCATCAGTCCGTGCGCAAACCCTGCAGACGCGCTCATCGTCGCCCAGCGTGCCGGTGACTCACTGCGCGGCCCGATGCGGGTCGACGAGCTCGAGTTGCACGTGACGGCGAGCATCGGCGTGGCCTATTACCCGCTGGACGGCAGCTCGGCACAAGGACTCATGGCATGCGCGGACGTCGCGATGTACTGCGCGAAACAGCGCGGTCGTAACAATGCGCAGCGCTTTGCCGCGGGTATGGACGCCACGACCGTGGCGCGGGTCAAGCTGGAGGGCGATCTGCATCGGGCCATCCAGACGCGCCAGTTCGAGTTGCATTACCAGCCGAAGGCCGAGACGGACAGCGGCGAGGTCTACAGCGCCGAAGCGCTCATCCGCTGGCGGCATCCGCAGCGCGGGCTCATCGCGCCGGCTGAGTTCATTCCCCTCGCGCAGGAGTGCGGGCTGATCACCGAGATCGGCGCCTGGGCGCTGCGGGAAGCCTGCCGGCAATGCGCCGAGTGGCGCCGCAGAGGCTTGCCGACGGTGCGGATCGCAGTCAACGTGGCGCCCGCGCAGTTTCGGCGCGGCGACCTGCTCGACATCGTCCGCGACGCGCTGGCCCAGGCCGACCTCGAGCCGCGATTTCTCGAGATCGAGCTCACCGAGAGCGCGGTGATGACCAATCCCGAGGAGTCCGCGGCCACCCTCGAGCAGCTGAGCCGCATGGGAGTTGTCGTGTCCGTGGACGATTTCGGCACGGGCTACTCGAACATCAACTACCTGCGGCGGTTCCCGATCGACAAGCTGAAGATCGATCAATCCTTCGTGAAGGCGCTCGACAGCGAGGTCGACGCTTCGATCGTGCGCGCCATCGTGTCGCTGGCGCACAGTCTGCAGTTGAAGGTCGTTGCCGAGGGCGTCGAGACGCGTGAACAGCTGGCCTTCCTGCAATCCATAGGTTGCGATCAGTATCAGGGCTTTCACTTCAGTGAGCCGTTGCCGCCGCAGCAGTTCGCATCCCTGTTGAGTGACTGGCAGCGGGCGGCCGATGCGGACTCGCGGGCGGAGGCGGACCGTACCTACAGCAAGCTCTCCGGTCCTCGCTGATCCGCGCGCCGACTCATTTTGTGCTGCCGCCGGGGGAGCGTTATGCCCGGCTCGGTCCCAACGGCGCGGGCGAAACGGCCACGGTGCGGATGATCGTGGGGCTGCTCACGCCGGCCGAGGGCTCGATAGGTGTGTTCGGCGTCGGTGCGCTGGCCGACCCGAGCGGCGCCCGGCGCAGGGGACGGCGGGAGCACGGGCCGCCCGCCCTGGGGCGGCGCTTGGCCGTGATTCCCCCACGGCTCATCGCGACCTTTGCTCGTTTGATCGGGCCGCATTGCGCCGAGGCGCGCAAACGGCGCGATGAACAGCTAAATTGACGCTCTCGAGCAAGGGTGGACGGCGCCGATCATCGACCATTCCACGGACCGTCCGGGGGCTCACATCTCACGTCAATCCGGGAGGTTTCCCGTGCGAGTACGTAGTGCTGCGATGCTGGTTTCTGGGGTGGCCGCTGCCGTGCTGGCCTGGGCCGCGGGCGCCGCGATGCCGCTATTCGCGGCCGTACCGGTGGCGAGCCGCGATTATCAGGCGCTTCACTGGCGCTTGATCGGCCCGTTCCGCGGCGGCCGGGTCCTGGCCGTGACCGGCGTGCCGGGGAGCAACCGGACATTTTATTTCGGGTCCGTCGATGGCGGGGTCTGGAAGACCGATGACGCCGGACGCACCTGGAAGCCGATCTTCGATCACGAGCCGGTGGGGTCCATCGGCGCCATCGCGGTCGCCCCCTCCGACACGGATGTCATCTACGTGGGCACAGGCGAGGCGGACATGCGCTCGGATATCGCCCAGGGCGACGGCGTGTACAAGTCCACCAACGGTGGGCGGAGCTGGACGCACCTGGGACTGGCCGGCACCCGGCAGATCGCCCGCATCATAGTCGACCCGCACAACCCCAACGTCGTATTCGTTGCCGCGCTGGGCCATCCGTACGGTCCGAACGCCGAGCGAGGCGTATTTCGCTCGCTCGACGGTGGGCGGCACTGGCAGAAGGTGCTGTACCTGAACGACAACACGGGGGCCGTCGATGTGGCGTTCAAGCCGGGTGATCCCCAGACGGTTTATGCGGCGCTGTGGCAGACGCGCAGGCCGCCCTGGAGCGTCTATCCCCCCTCGAACGGGCCCGGCACCGGCCTGTACGTTTCCCACGATGGGGGCGATCACTGGACGCACATCATGGGGCATGGTTTCCCGGCGCGCCCGGGCCGCATCGGCCTCGCGGTAGCACCGACGCGGCCGGATTGGCTCTATGCCATCGTCGGCGGCACTTGGAACAGCGCGGGTCTGTATCGCTCGGAGAATGGCGGTGTGACCTGGCGGCACCTGTCGCGGGATCCGCGCATCACGCAGCGCTGCTGGTACTTTTGTGCGCTCACTGTCGATCCCGACAATGCCGACCGCCTGTACGTGATGGACACCATCGTGCTGCGCTCGAACGACGGCGGGAGGCAATTCATCGCGCTCAAGGGTGATCCGACGGGCGACGACTACCATCAGCTGTGGATCGATCCCACCGACCCGAAGCGCATGATTCTCGGCTCCGATCAGGGCACGCAGGTCACGCTGGACGGCGGCCAGACCTGGAGTACTTGGTACAACCAGCCGACCGCACAGGTCTACAAGATCAGCACTGACGACCGCTACCCGTTTTGGGTGTACGGGTCGCAGCAGGACTCGGGCGCATTCGCGCTGCCGAGCCAGACCATCGGCTACGACGGCATCACCCTGGAGGAGTTCCGGGAGCTCACCCCCGGCGGGGAGAACGGCAATGTCGTTCCCGATCCCGAGAATCCCAACATCGTGTACGGCGACGATACAGGCGAGGCCGCCACCGTGCAGAAGCTCGATGTGCGCACCGGCCAGGTACGCGACGTCGATCCGATGCTGGCCTATCCCAATGCGCGCTACCGCACCGATTGGACGCTGCCGCTGGTGTTCTCGCCCTACAACCACAAGACCCTGTATTTCGCCAATCAGTATCTGTTCAGCACCGCCGACGGCGGCGTGCACTGGCGGCGGATCAGCCCGGATCTGAGCCGCAAGAATCCCGGTGTTCCGCCCAATCTCGGCCCGGTTACGGCGGCCGACACCATCGACGTTGGTCCGCGCCGCGGCGTGATCTATTCGATCGCGCCCTCGCCGTTCACCGCCCGGGTGATCTGGGTGGGCACCGATGACGGTCTGATCTGGCGCACCGATGATGGCGGCGCGCACTGGATCAACGTCACGCCGAAGGTGCTGACTCCCTGGTCGAAGGTCGCCGGAATCGCGCTGTCGCATTTCCACCGCGGCACGGCCTACGTGGCCATCGACCGCCATCGTCTGGACGACGAGACGCCGTACATCTACGTGACGCGCAATGGCGGTAGGACCTGGAAGCTGATTACCGACGGCATCCCGCGTCATGACTTCGTCAATGTGGTGCGCGAGGATCCGGTCAAGCCGGGGCTGCTGTACGCGGGCACCGAGTATGGCGTGTTCGTATCGTTCGATGACGGGGCGCACTGGCAGTCGTTGCAGCAGAACCTGCCGGTCTCCTCGGTGCGCGACATCAAGATCCGCGACAACGATCTGGTGCTCGCGACGCACGGCCGTGGCGTCTGGATCATGGACGACATCACCGCATTGCGGCAGATGGGTGCCGTGCGTCCCGGAGCGGTCACCCTGTTCAAGCCCGAGCCGGCGATCCGGCTGCGGCCCGCCGGCTTTACGGGCACACCGTTCCCGAAGAGCGAGCCCATGGCGGCCAATCCGCCTTTTGGGGCGTACATCGACTACGTGCTGCCGCGGAAGGTCACCGGCCCCGTTACATTCACCATTCTCGATGCGCGGGGCCGGGTCGTGCGCCGCTACAGCAGCGCCGAGCACGTCGTGCCGCCCAATCCCGAGAAGCTCGATTACGCGCCGATCTGGGCCAAGCGGCCGATGGTCCCGGCGGCCACCCCGGGGATGCACCGACTGGTGTGGGACCTGCACTACGCCGCGCCGCGCGCGGCGGGTGCGCTCGGCCCGGAGAAGCCGGGCGTCTGGGCCCCACCCGGAATGTACACTGTCGAGCTGACGGTTGACGGAAGGACCTATCGACAGCCGCTGCGGGTCGAGCCGGATCCGAATGTCCACGTCTCGCAGGCGGCTCTGCTCAGTCAGTTCCGTCTGGCGCAGAAAATCGAGCGTGACCAGTTCCGGGCCGCACAGGCCGAGACTGCGGCCGTCAAGCTGTTGGATGTGCTCGCGACTCGGCTGAAGCAGGGAGGCGCCGCGCACAGCGCGATCGCGGCGCTTTACGCGCGGGCGCGCAACCTCTCGGGCGAGCGGCCGTTCCCACAGCACCACATCGGCTTCGGCGGCGCTCCACCGCGCAATCTCAGCAGCTTAGTGATGCTGTCACAGGATCTGCTGCACCTGCAGCGGGCCGTCGACGGCGCGGACGCCGCTCCGAGTCCAGATGCGCGAACCGGATACGCGATCGTGTCGCGCCAGCTCGATTCGACACTGGCGGCTTGGCGGCACATCGAGCGTGTGGCGGTGCCGAGACTCAATACGCGTTTGAAAGCCGCGGGAGTCGCGCCCATCGTCGATTGACCTCGGGCGGGACGCGGCGGCGAAGCCGCTCGTCCCGCCGATCCCCCAGGGGCGGCGGCGTCCAGGCGTGCCGCCGCAACGGGCTGACCGCTGTCGGGTCAATCGAGCGCGAATGACTGCCGGGATTCCAGGGCGAGCAGCGCCCGTTTGATCGGCAGACCGCCCCCGAAACCGGTGAGTGCTCCGTTCGCGCCGATCACGCGATGGCACGGCACGACGATGGGCAGAGGATTGGCGCCGTTGGCGAGCCCGACGGCGCGAGCGGCGCGCGGGTTGCCGACGCGGCGCGCCAGCTCGCCGTAGTTGATGGTCTCGCCGTAGGGAACCGCGCACAACGCATGCCACACTCTGAGCTGGAACTCCGTGCCGGCCGGTGCCAGCGGCAGGTCGAATCCGCGGCGCTGGCCGGCAAAATACGCCGCGAGTTGCGCCGCCGCGGCGGCAAACGGGTGAGCCGCGGCGACCCAGTGCGCCGGTGGCCGGAGCGGCCGCGGTCCGGACTGGAAGTGAATCCGCACCAAGCGCTCACCATCCCCGGCCAACAGTACGGCGCCGATCGGTGTCTCGATCTGGTGCCAGTAGCACGTGTCATTTGCGGAACTCATCGCGTTCCCCGCCGCGTGGCTTGGTCTGATCCCGCCGGCCGTGTCGAGCGTGCCGGCGCTGCACTTGCCGCACACCACAGATGCAGCGTCGCGTAGCCGCGCCAGGGGCGCCAGGATTCGGCACGGCGGCGCAACTCGCACGCCGTCAGCGGCCGTTCGGCGCCGCCGGCCATGCGGCGCAGCACCAGGTCGCCTTCCGGCAGCGCGTCCGGCTCGCCGAATGCGCGCAGCGCGATGTATTGCGCAGTCCATTGACCGAAGCCCGGCAGCGCCTTCAGTCCGGCATCGACCGCAGCGGGGCCCGCGTCGAATTTGAAGGTGCCCCGCGCGACTGCGCACGCCAGCGCCCGCAACGCCCGAACGCGCGCGCCGGTAATGCCAAGTCCATCGAGATCCCCGCCGGCGAGTCGCTCGGCCGTCGGAAACAGGTGGGTCAGCGCATCGCTGCCGGTGCTCACAGGCTCGCCGAGCCGCCGCACCAGCCGCGCCGTTAGCGTGCGCGCCACCGCCACGCTGACCTGTTGTCCCAACACGGCGCGCACCGCGCACTCGAACGGGTCCCAGGCGCCGGGGATGCGCAGCCCGGGACGGCGGCGCAACAGCGGGCGCAATTGCCGGTCGGCGCCGAGGTCGGCAGCCACCTGGCGGGGATCGGCTGCCAGATCGAACATCCGGCGCACGGAGGCCGCGATCGGCGCCAGTGCGGCGGGCGGTGCCGAGCTGACGCGCAGTTCGAGCGCGTCGCGCCCGGGAATGGGGCGCACACAGATCACGGCAGGCGTCCGGCCCGCGCCGATCAGGCGCGCATAGCCGGCGTCATCGAGTGTTTCGAGCCCGGGCACCGCACGCACACGCAGGAATTCACCGATCTGCGCCCAGTCATAGGGCGGCCGATAAGCCAGTACGAGTCGGATCTCGCTGGCCGCGGCGCTATCCGGTTCTCGGGCGGACAGGCGGCGCAGCGAGCGGGGAGGACGGCCGTACGCCTCGAGCACCGCGGCGTTGAAGCGGCGCAGGCTGGCGTAGCCGGAGGCCAATGCGACCTCGGTCATCGGCAGCGTGCTGCCGTCGATCAGTCCCTTGGCGAAGTGCAGCCGCCGTGTCTGCGCCAGCGCCAGTGGCGAGGCGCCGACGTGCTGGGCAAACAGCCGGTCGAGCTGGCGTGCGCCGAGTCCGAGCCGCGCCGCGAAGGGCGGCAGTCGCGATCCGTCGAGCGCACCGTCTTGAATCAGGCGCAGTGCCCGCCGCACCACCGCCGAAGTGCCAAGCCACGCCGAGGTTCCCGGAGCGGCCTCCGGGCGGCAGCGCAGGCAGGGCCTGAAACCGGCCTCGTGAGCCGCGGCGGCCGTGGCGAAATACAGTGTGTGGCGGCTCTGTGCGCGGGGCGCGGCCGGACAAATCGGCCGGCAATAGACGCCGGTCGACGTCACGCCGATATAGAACCGGCCGTCGAAGCGCGGGTCGCGGCTGCGGCGCGCGCGCTCCAACATCGAGCGTGGGAAGGGCAATCCGGCATCCATGCCGTCAAGATACGCCCCGACGGGACGTATGACTGGCCACTTTCGGACACCAGTCCGGAGTGCCGAGCGAACCGTTCAGCCGGCGCGGGCCGCGCCGTAAGTTTCCATCAGCAGCCCGGTGCCGCCGCGCGAGACGTGCGCGACGACCGCCGTGCGCCGGTGCAGCTTGGTGACCGTGCCAAGATTGATCGCAAACGACAGCACCACCTGTTGGCCCTTGCGCAAGCCGAGATCGGTGGTTTCGATGAACACGCCGGTGGCGCTGAGGTTGATGGCCTTGCACAGCCTGCGGCATCCGCCGGGCACACTCACGAAGACGATGGTGCGGGCGCGATGCCGAGTATGCAGCCGACGTTCCACGTTGTGCCTTGCGCTGTGCCGAGGAGCCTGAGGACGCTGAACGGCGCCATTATGCCCGCATCGGAACCGGGCGGCACACGATTGAACTTAAGCGCCCACTCTCCGGGCCGGCGCGCGACCGCGGGCCGCTCAAGCGGCGAGGAAGTCGCCGATGGCGTGGCCGAAGCGCTCGGTGTCGACCAGGAACGCATCATGACCTTCGATGCACGGCAGCGGCACGAACCGAGTGGCGGTGCCCCCCGCCT
The DNA here is from genome assembly GCA_027366635.1 of Gammaproteobacteria bacterium. Lineage (GTDB taxonomy): Bacteria > Pseudomonadota > Gammaproteobacteria > Steroidobacterales > Steroidobacteraceae > 13-2-20CM-66-19. The sequence continues at coordinate 16,947 of DAHXNE010000074.1, forward strand.
CCAGCGTGTGCGCCAGCGCGTGTTGCTCGCCGATCGGAAACAGCATGTCGGATTCGACGCCGATGATCAGCGCGCTGGCCAGGTTGGCCCGCCGCCAGAGCGACTGCGGGCTGCCGTGGGCGGCCAGGTCGAAGCGGTCCATGGCGCGCGACAGATAAAGATAACAGTTGGCGTCGAACGCGGTCACCCAGCGCTCCGCCTGGACCTCCAGGTAGCCTTGCACGGCGAACTCCGGCGCGAACGGGGTGTCCCGGCGCAAGTCCGCGCGAATGGGCTGACGATCGAAGCGCTGCACCCACTCGGCCGCGGACCGGTAGGTCACCGTGCCAAGCTTGCGCGCCAAGCGCATGCCGGCCGCCGGCGGCCGCTCGGGGCTGTAGTGGCCATTGCGCCAGTCCGGGTCGGAAGTGATGGCATCGCGTTGAATCGAGCGCAGCGCGATCGCGAAGGGCGACGCGGCCGCGGTCCCGGAGATGCTCACGAGACGCCGCGCGCCGCCGGGGAACAGCGCCGCGTAGGCCAATACCACCATGCCCCCCAACGACGGCCCCATCACCGTATCGAGTCGCAGGATACCGAGCGTGTGCACGAGGTCGTGGCCGGCTCGTGCGATGTCTTCGATCGATAGGTCTGGGAACGTCAGTCTATAGGGCTCGCCGGTGTCCGGGTCGGCGGAGGCCGGCCCCGTCGAGCCGAAGCAGCTACCAAGGGAATTGACGCAGATCACGAAGTGGCGGTCTGTATCGAGGGCCAAGCCCGGCCCGATCATCCGCTGCCACCAGCCATCGCGGGGATCTTCGGGGGACGCGGCCGCATGGGCGGGGGGGGAAAGTCCGGTGAACAATAAAATCGCGTTGTCGCGCGTGCGATTCAGCCGGCCCCAGGTTTCATAGGCCAGCCGTGCGCCGCGCAAAGTGCCGCCGCGCCACATAGAGAACCCGTCCGGCAGATCGACGTAACGTCGGGCATCAGGCTCGGACTGCTCGGGATGGGGGGCGTGCAGGGCGGACATCACGAGGGATCTTAAAGCTCTGGGTCGCTGCCGTCAGGAATGCCTTCGAAAAGCGGCGTCGACAGGTACCGCTCGCCGGTATCCGGGAGCATCGCGACGATCACCGAGCCGGGCGCGGCTTCCGCAGCCACTTTCAGGGCTGCGGCAAAGGTACCGCCCGAGGAAATACCGCTGAAGATGCCCTCTGAGCGGGCCAGGTGCCGCGATGCGTCGATCGCCTCGGCGTCCGTGACGGGCACGATGCGGTGCGGCACGTTGCGATCGAGCACGCCCGGTACGAAATCGGGTGTCCAGCCCTGAATCTTATGCGAAGCGAACGGCTGCCCGGATAGCAGTGCCGCGGCGGACGGTTCCGTGGCGATGATTTGCACGTCGGGACGCGCGAGGCGGATCATCTGGCCGACACCGGTGAGCGTGCCGCCCGTGCCCCAGCCGCTGACAAAGTAATCGAGCCGCCGTCCGGCGAAGTCCTGCAGGATTTCCGGCCCGGTGGTGCTGCGGTGATAGGCTGGGTTGGCGGGGTTTTCGAACTGCCGCGCCAGGAACCAACCATGCTTCTGGGCGAGTTCCGCGGCTTTGCGGACCATGCCGGTGCCGCGCTCGGCCGCCGGCGTGAGGATCAGCCGCGCGCCAAGCATACGCATGATCTTGCGCCGCTCGATCGAGAAGCTCTCGACCATGACCGCGACGAAGGGATAGCCCTTGGCCGCACACACCATCGCCAGCGCGATGCCCGTATTGCCCGACGTGGCTTCGACCACGGTCTGGCCCGGCTTGAGCGCACCGCTGCGCTCGGCATCCTCGATGATGCCGATCGCCAAGCGGTCCTTGACCGAACTCAGGGGGTTGAAGAACTCGCACTTGACGTACATCGTGACGTGCGCAGGCGCGAGCCGCCTGATTCGCACGATCGGCGTTTTGCCGATGGTGTCGAGGATGCTTTCGTAGATCATGCTGTCTTTCTACCGCCGGGAACCGGGGGCCACAAACAATGGTCGGCTATCTCCTCAGATCCCCAGGTTATGATGCCCCTCCCGGAGACGGAGCCTGCCCGGACCCGCACCCATGAGCCCATCACTCACCGCGGTACGATTACAGAAACTGCTCGCGAGCGCCGGCGTCGGCTCGCGCCGGCGGGTCGAGCAGTGGATCCGAGAGGGGCGGGTGACCGTGGAGGGCCGACCCGCCCAGCTCGGCGAGCGAGCGGATACCGACGCGGATATCCGTCTGGATGGACGTAAACTTCACCTTGGCAGTGTGGCGAGCGCCCAGCCGGCCGAGGCGCTTCTTTACTATAAGCCGATCGGAGAGGTCACCACGCGCCGCGACCCGCAGGGCCGCCCCACCGTTTTCGACCGCCTGCCGGGTCCGAAGTGTGGCCGCTGGGTCGTGGTGGGGCGCCTCGACGTCAATACGGCAGGCCTGCTGCTGTTCACGACGGACGGGACGGTGGCGCATGGCTTGATGCACCCCTCGCGGCAGATCGAGCGCGAATACTTGGTGCGGCTGCACGGACGTCCCGATGCGGCGGCGCTCGCGCAGTTGCGCCGAGGGGTGATGCTCGAGGATGGTCCTGCTTCGTTTGATCGCATTGTCGAACAACCTATGCCGCAAACGGCGCCGTCGCGCAACGCCGCGTATCGGGTCGTGCTTCGCGAAGGCCGTAATCGAGAAGTTCGCCGGCTCTGGGCGGCCGCTGGATACGAAGTGAGCCGTCTTCTGCGCGTGCGCTACGGGCCGATCAGACTTCCCGAGGACCTTCGGCCCGGACAGTGGCGGCACTTGGACTCTTCGCAGAGGGCTGAGCTTGCGGCCGCGGTGGACGGAATTGAGCGCTAGCCCAGCCTTCGGCCCCCAAGTGCAATTTGCGCGCCAAAAGTTCATTGACAGCAGCGGCGATGGAAATCAAAATACGCGGCTCGTTTTCGCGGAGGGGTACCCAAGCGGTCAACGGGAGCAGACTGTAAATCTGCCGGCTTACGCCTTCGTAGGTTCGAATCCTACCCCCTCCACCAGGCCGAGAGTGGGAGAGGGTGGCGTGAGCGGGCGGACGCGGCGGCATCAGCGGGTGTAGTTCAATGGTAGAACCTCAGTCTTCCAAGCTGATGACGTGGGTTCGATTCCCATCACCCGCTCCAGGTTCGCGTCGTCCGATACAGCGCCGCGCCCACGTAGCTCAGTCGGTAGAGCACGTCCTTGGTAAGGACGAGGTCACCGGTTCAATCCCGGTCGTGGGCTCCATCGCGTAACGGGCGGGAGTCAGGGTCGATGATCTTTCCAGGGCACGTAGCCCCCAGAAGTCTTTGAGGAATTTTCCATGTCCAAAGAGAAATTCGAGCGCAACAAGCCGCATGTGAACGTGGGGACGATTGGGCACGTAGATCACGGCAAGACGACGCTGACGGCGGCGCTGACGAAGGTGATGGCCGAGACGTACGGCGGGTCGTTCATGGCGTA
>DAHXNE010000083.1 GCA_027366635.1 Gammaproteobacteria bacterium
CCAGTCGCTTCCGGGGAACAAATTCGGCGATTCCATGGTGCTGTTTTTCATGGCGTAGTCTCCTCGGTGCCGCCTACGTCGTGATTGCCTTGGAATTCAATTAATCTTCATCTATCTTCGAATCCCCACCGGCTTCGCGACCAGACTCCCGTCAATTTGGATAAGAGCGACCAAGAATATGAAGGACACAAAATCGCGCCTGGCAACGCGCATCACCATCCCAATTATCGATCTGCTGATGCTCCCGTTCGTGATTCCCTCCGCCATTATCCTCAAATCCGTCCGGCGGCAAGGGTTGCACCGCTTAAAGATGTGCCGGGCCGTGCTCGTGCGCATCGGCGTGCTGCCGATCAAGAAGCACTACTACGAGCCGTTCGTCGACGCGAGTGACCTTAAGCGTCCGCTCGAGGAAGCGCGGTCGCTGCCCGGAATCGAATGGAATATCCCTGGCCAGCTTGAGCTGCTCGGCCGCCTCCGGTATGAGAGCGAAATTGCGCACATCACAACTCACCGTGACGATCCCTATGCATTCTTTCTGGACAACGGCTCCTTCGAGCGCGGGGACGCGGAATTTCTTTATCAACTGATCCGCGCGGTAAAGCCACGACGGATTATAGAGGTCGGGAGCGGGAATTCGACCCTCATCGCGCGTGAAGCGCTCGAGCGCAACCGCGCAGAAGGTCACGAGTACACTCAGACTTGCATCGAGCCATTCGAACAACCGTGGCTCGAAAAGGCGGGACTGACAGTAATACGTCAGAGGGTGGAGGAAGTGGACCGGTCACTGTTCTCGATGCTTGAGGCCGGCGACATCCTGTTCATTGACTCCTCACACATCATTCGTCCGCAAGGAGATGTGCTGACCGAGTATCTGGAGATCCTTCCGACGCTGAAGCCTGGAGTAATCGTACACATCCACGACATCCTCTCTCCGCGCGATTACCATCGGGGATGGGTGCTGGAGCAGATGCGGCTGTGGAACGAGCAGTACTTGCTGGAGGCTTTCCTGAGCCACAACCGTTCCTGGAAGGTAATTGGGGCGCTGAACCTGCTCAAGCACAATCATTTCGAGCAATTGCGTCGCGTCTGCCCGTTTCTCAAGCCGGAAACGGAACCGGTTTCATTCTACATCCAGCGAGTGGCGTAGGGGTCGAGTGTGCGGCGGTTCGTCGCCAGAGGCGTCACGGTCATGCGTGATCTCGACTGCCGGGACGCAGCAACCGTCGGGCCCGCCTCCTGGCTGTTGGGCACCTCGAAAAATCAGAATACAGGCTCTGCCGGAGGTAGTCGACATGGAAAAGAGGTTCAATCCGGGTTTCTCAATACATTTTAGGCTGATTCCAACGCAGTGCAGCCTTGGTGCATGGAAGTGCTGCATCGAATCATGAGCACCTAGTCCATGGGCGCCCTCACGTTCAAGCGACCACGTGGAACGGATGCCCGGCATGCAGCGACCGCAACCTGGATGCAGTCATCGACATCATCTACCTCGCGGTCGGTGGCTTCGATATCCCTGCGCACGTTCCGAGCAATTTGCGAACACTCAGATGTCATCGCTCACGCCGGAAATTCTGCGCTACCCATGCCACTTGCCCTTTGGGAATGCCGGATATAGCCAAAAAACCACGTACCACTTGCCTTCGGTTTCGAAGTGCGTGGCATCCGCCTCCAGTGCTGGCGGCAGCAGCTTTCCGCTCTGCAGCGCCTCGGCGAACTTCAGCATGTCACCTACCGTCGAATAGCCCCCGCGCTCTGCCGCGCCGCGCAGGGGTCCGAGCATCTGGCGCGTGCCGGCAGCGCGCCATGGCCGCCTTGCCTTCGGCATCGGCGATGCGCGGCGCAGGAATCTCGGCACCCGATTTCTGCAGGACCGTCCCGGTGACGCGGCCCGTGGCGTCGGTGGTGAAGGTGAACTGGGCGGGAATGCTCAAGCCGCTGAGGAAGAGTTCGTTGGCGCTGTCGGGATATATGGGGATTGCCGCTCGGCCGAGCGGGCCCGCGAAGTGGTGGTCGCCCCGGCGGCTGACGAGGTAGATAATGCTGCCGTTGACCGGGTAGCGACCGGCTAACTTGTCGAACTGCGCCAGCATAAGAGAGATCTCGGTACGCGGCCGCCCGTTCTCTTGGTTGCCCATGCATTGCTCCAATCGCCCGAATTAGGCGTGGCGGAAGCGCGACAAATCCCTGTCACCACGAGTTACGCGCGCGTGCCGGAAACACACGACTCGCGAAGGCCGGCTGCATTTGGCGGTGATCATCGCCTTGCAGCCGCGCCGAGTGCTCGGCTGCGGCCTCTCGGACCGCGTGCCCGACGAGTTGGTGCTCAATGCGCTGCGCAATGCCTGCTATCTCGATCCACCACTTGCCGGCACGCTGTTCCATTCCGACCGCGGCAGTCAATACGCCAGCGATGATTTCCGCGCGGCGCTCGCCGTACTTGGCATGGTGGTCAGCATGAGTCGGAAGCAAAACTGTTGGGGCAATGCGGTCGCTGAGAGCCTCTATGCGACATTGAAGGCCGACGAGGCCACGCGGCCGTATGCGACAAAGCAGGAGGCGCATCGGACGATCGTGCAATACATCCACGGACTTTACAACCTAATCCGCCTGCGCTCATCACTCGGATACTGTCTCCCAACGAGTACGCGCAGATTGATAGACGTGCGTCAAAACCCGCCCAAGAGATCCGCGGCGTAGGGACCACTTCAAACATCTTATTCAAGCTCATAGAGGAGCGGCGTCGCTGCGAACGAGCGGGCGCTCTTGACGGCGATGGAACTTCGCGACACACTCTGCCGCGCGTACTGGTTCCCCGGTTTAGGCCGGGGAGGCAAGAGGGAATGCGGTGAGGCGAAAGCCGATGCCGCAGCTACCCCCGTAACTGTAGGCGGCGAGTCCGCGTCCATGATGGCCACTGGGAAACTGGGAAGGCCGGACGCAGGATCATGACCCGCGAGCCAGGAGACCTGCCAGTACGGTCACCCAACCGGTGGGCGGGGCGTACCACACGGAGCGGTCATTCGCAGCGGTGACATTGGGACCGATGCGGAGGCCGTGGGATAGCATTCCACAACCACCGAATTCAGACGCGAGTGCGGCGCTGGGGCGCTGCACTTGCCAGCTGTGTTCGCGTTGTTCGCATCGGCTGTCGTTACTACAGCCCCGGAAGGGGACGTGAACGGAGCACTGCAATGCGAATGGTCCGGATACCCACTTGTCTTACTTGCTCGCCACAGGGAGGGCTCGCGCTGGAAATGACGAGCTCGCGGTTGTCGCTCGCGTGGGCGGTTCGTCCGAGGGATAATGGGCGGGAAGCCGGCCGCCGGCGGCGATTCGCGGCGGGATACCGCGTGTGGATGGGGCTTTTGTGCGTGGCGATGATTGCGACACCCGCGCTCGCCACAGTGGCGCCTGACGGCGTGTCGACGGTCGTCATTTCAGCCGCCACCTTTCCTCAGGCCCTGGCGCAGACGTTGCCGACGGTGAGCGTGATCACTCGGCTGCAGATCGAGCAAAGTGGCGTGAAAAATCTCTCGACGCTACTGCAGCGGGTGGCCGGCGTGCAGATCACCACGAACGGCGGACCCGGGCACACGGCGACGACCTATCTTGAGGGATTCGGCGGCACAGATGCGGGAGTGCTGGTCTTGCTCGATGGCGTGCCAATGACGGCCGAAGACGCCTCGGGTGGCGGCGACTATCTTGAGAACCTGACCACCGATCAAATCGAGCGCATCGAGGTCGTTCACGGCAACGTCTCGGCGATATATGGATCGGGTGCGATTGGCGGTGTCATTCTAATCACCACGCGCCAAGGCGGCCGTAAGCATCAGGCGGACCTCGCGGTGACCGCCGGAAGCCGTAACACGGTGACGGTATCGGCCAACGCCAGCGGCCAGATTCACGATACGCGCCTGCAGGTCGGGATTAGTCGTTACACGACCGCTGGCATTCCGTCGATCAACCCGCGACAGAGTACCTCTGTGACCTCGAACCAGTCCGATGGATATCACAACCTGACGGTAAACGGATCGGTCGTGCAGGAATTTTCCCGGCACGGGCAGCTCGGCGCGCGCGCCTTCCTGACCGACGGACACTACAGCTATGACAACGAGGCCGCGGGAGGGCAAACGAAGGAAAGTCTGTTTCAGGTCTTCGGCAGCAACCAAATCGGGTCCGTCTGGACCTCGCACATCAGTGTGTCTCGTCAGCGCACCGAAAACATCAATCTCGGCAGCTACCCCGCGATGTATCGCTCCACGCACTTCGATGTCCTGTGGCGGAACGTCGTGCGACTTTCCAAAGACTGGACACTGACCGGCGGCGCGACGCATCAGCGCCAGTCGGTCACGAGCGCCGAGCAGGGCGACATTCCGAGCGCCGCGCGCAACGTGACTGCCGTCTTCGCCGGGCTGAACGGCTCGTCCGCTGGTAATGAAATCCAGTTGAACCTGCGGCATGACCAGTTCGGAGGATATGCGAGCAACAAGAATACCTTCTATGCCGGCTACGGACGGCAATTTGGGCATGGATTCGCGGCGATCGCCAGCTACTCAAGCGCATTCAACGTGCCGCCGCTCGGCTATCTTTACTACAGCAACCCGTACTGGGCAGCTAATCCACTGTTGAAGCCCGAATCGGCCCACACGGTGCAGACCGCCTTGCAATGGACGGGGGCTGCGGACAATGTGCGCTTGACGCTGTTTCAGACGACCGGCAACGACATGTGGGGCTTTGGGGCGACGCCGAACGGCATTACGCAGTTTCAAAACATCGACCGCACGCGTACGCGTGGCGCTGAGCTTTCGGCTCGTGGAGGATGGGAGCGCTGGAGCTATGAGGCGAATGTGACCCTGCAACAGCCGATCGCGCTTAGCGAGCCAGGCCGGCCGACTTTGCAGCGTCTAGCCAGAAGCATGGCCAACGTCAATCTCGAGTATGAGTTTCGGAAGATAACAACAGGAGTACTTTTACACTACGTCGGGCCGCGACCGGATGTGGCGTACTCGGCGACGGCTGCGGCAATTCCCGTCACTCTCGGTAGCTACACCACGGTCAGTCTGAGCGCGGAAGGGCCGATCGGGCCGGATTTGCGGTGGAACGTCCGAGCCGATAATTTGTTCGATAAACGCTACGAGACGGCATACAGCTATAACTCCACGCCGTTTGAGGTGTTCGTGGGGGTGACGTGGAGTCCGTTGGGACTCTGAGACGGAAGCCGTCGCCGTGCTTGGTGCTTGCCCCGCGAGCAGGCCGTCCGCGCTGCGATCGGCGGGTGGACGGGGTGTTGCCGAGGTGTACGCGACCCAAAACTGGGCAGATGGCAGGTGGAGTGATGCCGGGGCGCGCGGATGAGGCCATGCCGCCTGCTGCCGGGGGAGTTCGCAGCGCAGCGGTGATGTCCGCGGAGCCTGTCCGTCGCCTGCGGATGGCGCGGCGGAGCGCTCGAGTTGCGAGTCGCGGCATCGGTGCGCGGATCTGGCGCTGCGAAACTCTTCTGCGGTGCCGTATTAGCCCAACTTGAGCAGAATCCCCGAGCGCGAGGCCGTTTTTTTGTGACCGGCTTGTAATCGGATCATGCACTTGCGTGGGCTTTTGGGGCAAAAACGGCGTGTAGTGCCGACCTTGGTCGTTGGCTTTTGGCGCCGGATCGGCTCTGATAGGCGCCATGTACTTGCGCTACACGACGCGTAAGAAGGACGGCAAGACGCACCGGTACTGGCGGCTGGTGCAGAGCGTGCGCATCGGCCGGCGCGTGGTTCAGCAGACCGTGGCGCATCTGGGCGAGCTCGATGCCCAGGGGCGAGTGCAGGCGCGCGCCTTGGCACGAGGTCTGATCGGCGCGCCGGAACAAGCGGAGCTGTTCGACGACGGCACACAGCATCAGAGTGTGCCGGTGCGATTGAAGGGAGTGCGCATTGAGCGGTCGCGGCAGTTCGGGGATGTGTATCTGGCGCTGGCGTTGTGGCGCGGGGTGGGGCTGGAGGAGTTTTGCCATCAAGTGCTGAGTTCGGGCAAGGAGCAGGTCGGCTGGGAGAAGGTTGCCGCGGTGTTGGTTGCGGCGCGACTGTGCGAACCCTCGAGCGAGCTGCACATCGCGCAGGACTGGTACCGACGCACAGCGCTTGGGGATCTGCTGCAACTCGATGACCTGCAAATCAACAAGGACCGGCTGTATCGCGGGCTGGATGAGCTGCTCGAACACAAAGCGGCGCTCGAAGCGCATCTGTCCAAGCGCTACGGGGAGCTCTTTTCGGCCGAGAACGAGGTGCTGCTGTATGACGTGACGAGCACCTATTTTGAAGGCCAGGCCAACGGCAACGAGCTTGCCAAGCGCGGGTATAGCCGCGACCATCGTCCCGATTGCAAGCAGGTGTGCATCGCCCTGGTGGTGAGCTTTGACGGCTTTCCCCTGGGTTACGAGGTCTTTGCCGGCAATACCCATGATTCGACCACGTTGCAACACATCGTGGAGACCATGGAGCGCCGCCATGGTGTGCTCGGCCGGGTGTGGATTGCCGATCGCGGCATGGCGAGTGCGAAAAATCTGGCGTGGCTGCGCGCGAGCGGCCGACGCTACATCATCGGTGCGCCGAAATCCGAGCTCAAGCACTGCCAGGCGGCGCTCGCCGAGCCGACCGGTTGGCACCTGATTCGCGAGGGGGTCGAAGTCAAGCGGCTCGAGGGCACGGTGCCCGAGGAGCGCTTCATCCTGTGTCGCTCGGCGGACCGACGCGCGAAAGAGCGCGCCATGCATGAGAAGTTCAGTACCCGCATCGAGGCGGCGCTCGAGCGCCTGCAGGGGCGCATCGCCAAGGCCAAGAAGCCCCTCGATAAGGCCCAGGTGTCGCGCCAGATCGGTCGACTCCTGCAGCGCAATTCGCGCGCCGCCGCACGCTTCGAGACTACCCTACAGGACGATGACAGCGCGGCCGGTTTCACCTTGCGTGTACGACAAAACGCCGAGTTCGATCGCTGGGCGGCGATGTCGGAAGGCGCCTATGTGCTGCGCTCGAACGTCACCGACTGGAATGAGGAGAAACTCTGGAAAGCCTACATTCAACTCACACAGGCCGAAGCCGCCTTTCGCATCAACAAGGACCAATTGTGCGTGCGGCCGATCTGGCATCAACGCGCCGATCGCGTCCAGGCGCATATCCTCGTGTGCTTCCTCGCCTTCGTGCTGTGGAAGACGCTCGAGATGTGGCAACAACGCGCCGGCCTCGGCAATTCACCCCGCACGGTGCTGGAAGAATTCGCCCGCATCCAATCTCACGACGTCATCCTGCCGATGGCCACTCAGGGTGAAGTCCGCTTGCGCTGTGTCACCCAGCCCGATGCCGCACAGACCGTATTGCTCGAGCGACTCGGCATCGTGCTACCAAAGCGCCTGCGCATCCCCGCCATAGACCTGCCCGCCGTCCTCAGCGCCTGACCCAGCCGGGCGCACCGGCCCGGGCCAGATTTGTAGTGCCGACTTTTCGCCTAACCCATTGATCTTCCTGACCTCCACCCCCGATTCTGCTCAAGTTGGGTTAGGCGGTGCCTGAGCGGGGCTGGGGTCCGGTGTGGGCCAGACCGAGTGGAGCCATTCCGAGCGAACGTAGCCGCGTGAGCAGTGGCGTGAGCGTGCGTGGCGCCGTCTGCGGATCGAACAGGATTCCTGCAAGGGTTCCGGAGTGCGCGATTTGCAGGCCGAGCGCGCCATTGGTGAGGCTCAGTGCCCGTACGGCGTGAAATCCTCGCATGGGCACAGTGCTCTGATGGAGTTCGGCGCTGCGGGTTGCGACCGCGGCGATCGCGGCGGCATCGTGCGCCTGGAACGCGGTTCGCGCTTGCTGCAGAAGCATACGGTATTGCTCCCGCAGAGCTTCACCGCCGGGCAAGGGTAGTCGCAACGTATCGCGGCCGGCCGAGCCCGGATCGGTGTCCACGCTGAGCAGCAGGAACTCCGGGATCCAGTGTCCCCAGTGTTCGAGGACGCGTCCCTCACGCTGGGCGAACAACACCGCACCGTCGAACATGAGGGGGTCCGAGGCCACCTCGGCGCTGACCGCGAGTCTGGCGAGCAGGGCCGCATCGGTCTGGGCGTCGCAGGCGAGACACACTGCCCGGAGGGTGGCGAGTACGTCGCTGGTTGAGGAGCCGAAGCCACGACCCACCGGAATAGGACAATGGATCTTGAGTACTCCGCCGTACTCGGTGGCATCGAGCGCATCGAGCGCCAGTCGCGCGGCACGCGCGGCTTTCACCTTGCAGGCGGGGTAAACCGCGATCTGTCGTCCTGGCGCAATCCTGAAATGCGCTTCGCTGCCGGTTGCTGGCACCGGCAGACTCACCAGACAGGCGACAGGGTCGGTGCGCGCCTGGGATTGTGGCCACCAAAGGCCCTGGAGAATCTCGCCGTGATGCCGGCCGGCGCGAGCGACGGCGGACGCCGTTGCCGAGACGGGCGTTCGTTGCGCTGAGCGCATCAGGCCGGGTGCCATGTTTCGTGGAGGGCAAAACCGGGATCGGCGCCCGCCGTGCGCGCGCAGAACAGCGCGGTTGCGTAGCGAGAGGTCAGTTGGTAGGCCATCGTGGCCTCAATCCCGCAATACGTCTGCAGTAGAAACTGCAGCACGCCTCGGTGCGTCACGATGGCGAGGGTCGTGCACGAGGTGTCCGGCAACCATGCGCCGATTTCCTTGCGGATGCGCGCCGTGAAATGCGTATACGGCTCCGCGTGGGGTGGGGTGAAGGTCGCAAACCGCTGCAGCCAGTGTTGGGCCTGTTCCGGAAAGCGGGCCTGGACCTGGTCCCATCGCAGCCCTTCCCAATCGCCAAAGTGCATCTCGCGCAATGCCGGTCTGAGCGTTGCCGGGATCGCGTGCTGCCGGGCCAGTGCCTCGGCGCAGCGGCGCGAGCGCAGCAGATCGCTGCTGACGAGACGATCAAGCGGCAACCGAGCGAGTTTTCGCTGCAGCGCCCGAAGCTCTACCAACCCCGCTGCGCTCAAGTCCGGGTCGGTGTGCCCGCAAAAAGTTCCAGCCTGATCGGTGACCGGGTGACGGATCAGAATAAGTTGCCTCATCGCCACGCCCCGCAGAGATAAACGGCAATCGCGGACAGCTGGATCGCAGCGCCGAAGCAGTCGCCGGTCACGCCGCCTATCCGTCGTCTGAAATAAAGACCGCTGGCAACGGTGGTGAGCACACAGGCCGTCCAGGGGCGCCAGCTGGCGGCGTGCAGACTCGTCACGGTAACGGCGGCGGCGATCACTGTTCCGATCGCGAGGCCCGTGGGTGAGACGGAACGGGCAAGCCGCGCACCCTGTCCGGCATACGCCCCACCCGGACGGGCGGAGGGCAGAAACCATGCAAGCGGGAGGACGCTCCAGCGCGAGAGCGTTTCGGCCGAGACGAAGTAGGCGAGGGTATCTCGTACGGGTAACGCCGCAATGAACGCAATCCTCAGCAACAGAGACAGCGCGATCGCGATCGCGCCGTAACTGCCAATTCGGCTGTCGCGCATGATGGTGAGCACCCGATCGGTTGTCGCTCCGCCACCGAAGCCGTCGGCGCTGTCGGCGAGTCCGTCCTCGTGAAGGGCGCCGGTGATCAGCACCAGAAACGCTACGGCTGCGGCGGCCGCGGCGATTGAGCGCAGATGCGGCCGCAGAGCCGCATCGATGCCCGCCGCTGCCAGCCCGAGTATTACCCCGACCAGGGGAAAGTAGGGCGCGGCCTCGGCCAGCGCGACCTCACCGAGCCAGCGCTGCGGCAGCGGAATGCGCGTGAGAAATTGAACCGCGCCGAGCAGTTCGCGGGTCAGACGCTTCATGCGCTCGCTGCACTCACCCCTGCGGATGCGAACGTCGCCATCTCCGTCAGAATGTGCATGGCGGAGGCGATGACCGGCATGGCAAGCACCGCGCCCGTTCCTTCGCCGAGGCGCATCTGCAGATCCAGAATGGGCGTGAGGCCGATGTGGCGCAGCAGATGAGCGTGCCCGGGCTCCGCAGAGCGGTGACCGGCAAGTAGAAAATCGCGCACGGCCGGGGCGAGCGCGACGGCCACCGCGGCGGCGGCCGTGGCAATGAAGCCGTCGACGACAATGATTTGACGATGACGCGCGGCGCCAAGAAAAAAGCCGGTCATCGCCGCGATTTCGAGACCGCCCACGCAGCGCAGCGCCTCGAGCGGCGCGACGGTGTCGGTACGCCACCGGGGTAGGTGCCTATCCAATGCCTCGCCGATCACCCGCTGCTTGCTCTGCCGTGCCGTCGAGCTGATGCCGGTTCCGGTGCCGGTTACCGCTTCGACCGGCTGGCGGGTGAGGGCGGCCGCGAGCGCGCTGGCCGCGGTGGTGTTGCCGATGCCCATCTCCCCGACCGCCACCAGGCGCGCGTTTCGGCTGTGAGCGTCATCGGCGGCCTCGACACCGACGTTCAGCGCCGCAGCCACTTCGCGGGCGGTCATGGCCGGCTCGACACGCAGATTGCGGCTGCCGCGACGTACCTTCCGCTGCCACAATGCGGCGTGAGCGGAGAACTCCGCATCGACGCCAACATCGACGATCGTCAGCCGCACGTCATGCAGTCGCGCGAGCACATTAATCGCCGCGCCACCGTGCAGAAAGTTCTCGACCATCTGCGCAGTCACGGCACTCGGATAGGCGCTCACCCCTTCCTGGGTCACGCCGTGATCGGCGGCGAACACATAGGCCGCCTTGCCCAGCGGAACCGCCCAATTGCCTTCCGCGATGGCATAGCACTGCGCGCCGATCGCTTCCAGTTGCCCGAGGCTGCCCGGCGGCTTGGTCAGCTGCTCGAGCCGCTGATCGGCCTCGTTGCGAAAGCGCGGCTGCACGGGCCGGATCTGCGCCAGTGTCTCCGACAGCGGCGGGAGAATGGTTTCGCTCATGTCCAACAGACCTCTATGATGAATTGCATGGTGCCGGCGCGGCGGGCGTGCTCGGAGTGCGGTCGCGGTACGCCGCTGAATCTCGTCGGGATCGTCGCGATGATCCGATCACTGTTCATCCGCAGGCGCGCAGTCATCGACCTCATTGCGGCGGTCCCTTGAGCTCGAGCGGCAGCCCGGCGACCGTGAGCGTGACGCGATCACAGAGTGCGGCCAGCGTCTGGTGTAGTCCGCCGCTCGCGTCGAGGAACCGGCGCGACAGCTCGCCAAGCGGCACGACTCCCAGGCCGGTCTCGTTGGCAACGAGGATGAGCGTTCCGCTGAGTTCTGCCACAGCGGCGCAGAGACTGCGCCGCTCCTCGTCGAGCCGCGCGGGCTTGACGCACAACAGGTTGGTGAGCCAGAGCGTCAGGCACTCGACCAGCAGGCACCGCTCGGGCGACGCATTGGCGAGCAGCACGCTGCCGAGCGCGAACGGCTCTTCGATCGTGATCCACTCCGGCGGGCGGCGCGCCCGGTGTTGCCGAATCCGCGCATCCATCTCGACATCGCCGACGTTGATCGCGGTGGCGACATAGACCACCTGACGGGCGCTTGCGCGGGCGCGCTGCTCCGCGAGCCGGCTCTTGCCCGAGCGCACCCCGCCGAGGATCAGTTGCTTCATCGCATGATGGCCCTTTGCGCTGGTCACCGTGCTGCGGCCGCCGGTGCGATGCCGCCGAGCAACTGTGTCAAGCGCAAGGAACTCTCCACGGTATCCGCCAGGTGATCGAGCGAGCGCTCGCGTCGCTGGCGATGATCGAGCGGAATGGGAGTCGCGAGTCCGGCCCAGGCAAGCAGTGCGCCGCACGCGGTCGGCTCTTCGAACAAACCATGCACGTAGGTACCCAGTACCTGCCCGTCCAGTGAAATCGCCCCGTCCGTTCGCCCGTCCTCGAGCGCGATCAGCGGGCGGGTGAGCGCTGTACCGTTACTACGGCCCATGTGAATTTCGTAGCCGCTGACCGGGGCGGAACTGAGTGTCAGGCGGCCGCTGACGTTGCGCAGCTCCTTGTTTCTGTCCAGTGTGGTGTGCAGCGCAAGCCAGCCGAGGCCCGGGCGGGTCCCCGCCGATCCCTCGATCCCGTGCGGGTCGGCGATCGTCTCGCCGAGCATCTGGAAGCCGCCGCAGATACCGATCAGCCGGCCGCCATAGCGCAGGTGTCGTGCCAATTGGTCGTCCCAGCCGTGCTCGCGCAACCAGGCCAGATCGGCGCACACTGACTTAGAGCCGGGCAGGATGATGAGATCGGCGCCCGGCAAGTCGTGTGGGTCGACGGTGAAGCGGAAGTCGATCTGCGGGTGCCGGCGCAGTGGGTCGAAATCGGTGTGGTTGGAGATGCGTGGCGTGACCGGCACGACCACACGTAGTTGTGCAGGTTGCGCCGCGGGTGGGTCCGGCTCGCGGCGGATGCCGTCCTCGGCGTCCAGGTGCAGGTTCTCGAGGTACGGCAGCACGCCGAATACGGGCTTGCCCGTGTGCGTCTCGAGCCATTCGAGGCCGGGATCGAGCAGTGCCCGATCGCCACGGAAGCGATTGATCACGAAGCCGGTGACGCGCGCGCGCTCGGACTCGCTGAGCAGCGCCAGAGTGCCGACCAGGTGTGCAAATACCCCGCCGCGGTCGATGTCCGCAATCAGCACCACGGGGCAGTCGATGGCCTCCGCGAATCCCATGTTGGCGATATCATTGGCGCGCAGGTTGATCTCGGCCGCAGAGCCCGCGCCCTCGACGAGGATCAGCTCGTAGGCGCACGCCAAGCGGTGGTAGGAATCGAGTACCGCCCGGCGCGCGATCCGCTTGTACTCGTGGTAGCCGGCTGCATCGAGCGCACCGATCGGGCGGCCCTGAACGATCACCTGTGCGCCACGGTCGCTTTGCGGCTTCAGCAGTACCGGATTCATGTCCGCCGTCGGGGCAATGCCCGCCGCCTGCGCCTGCAGCGCCTGGGCGCGGCCAATCTCGCCTCCATCGCTTGCGACCGCGCTGTTCAGTGACATGTTCTGCGGCTTGAAGGGTGCGACGCGCACGCCCCAGCGGTGCAGCACTCGGCACAGGCCCGCGACCAGCGTGCTCTTGCCCGCATCGGAGCTCGTACCCTGAATCATGAGTGCTCGCCCGGTCATGAGCGAAGGTTCCGATACGCCACGAGGGCGTGTTCGAGGCGCTCCCACTCGGCATCGTGACCGAGAAGGCCAAAGCGCACGCCGCTCGGGGCGTCGAACAGGCGGGTGAGGATGCCGGTACGCGCCAGCGTCTCGTGGATGGCGGCCGCCGCAGTGGTGGGTACCCATTGAAACAGGCTGCAGCCGCCTGCGGGGGCCAATCCGCAGCGCCGCAGCAGCGAGCTGAGGCGCGCGCATTGCGCGTCAAGTCGCGCGCGCATCGCGATCTGCCAGGGCTGGTCCGCGAGCGCGTGCTGCGCGACGAAGCGGGCGGGACCGGCGATGGTCCAGGGTCCCAACCGTTCCCCGAGCGCATCGAGGAACTCCTGGGCAGCCAGCACGAAGCCAACTCGCGCACCGGCGAGCCCGAAGAACTTGCCGACTGAACGCAGCGCGATGAGCCCCTCACGGGCGGTGCATGCGACAATGCTGTCGGACGGATCCGCATCGGCAAAGGCTTCGTCGACGATTAGCCAGCCGCCATGGGCGGCGAGGCGCGCGTGCCACTCGAGCAGCTGATCGCGCGTCATCCGCTCTCCGGTCGGGTTGTTCGGATTGACGAGTACCAGCACATCGAGCGAGTCGATAGCCGATGGGCAGTCGGCGAGCCCGAGTGGCGCGACCACGTGTCCCGCCTCGCGCCAGCGCAAGGCGTGTTCGGCGTAACTCGGTACGAGCACGCCCACCGTCCCGGGCGCGCGCAGCCGCGGCAGATGCATGATTGCGGCCTGCGAGCCGGCAACCGGCAGGACGTGAGGCACGCCAAAATAGCGCTGGGCGGCCTCGAGCAGCCCGTCATCGTCTTCTGGCAGACGGGTCCAGGCCGAGCGGGGCACATCGATGCCGCACCAAGACATCGGGTTGACCCCGGTCGACACGTCCAGCCACTGCTCGAGCGCGATGCCATAGCGCTGCGCCGCGCGCCGCAGGTTGCCGCCATGCTCAAGCATTGAGCGACGACCTGAGTAGCGCGAGCAGTACAGCGACGCCGATCCACACCAGCAATGCGCGCATGACGAGTCGTCGAGCGCGGGAGATATCGCCGATATCGGCCGGCCGACCCTCGCCCAGGGCGGCGCGTTCGTGCCAGTGTCCGTGATAGAACGCCCCACCGCCCACGCGGACCTGCAATGCGCCGGCGCCGGCGGCCATCACAGGTCCGGCGTTGGGACTGTCCCATGCGGGCGCCTGCAGCCGCCAGCAGCGCAGAGCGACCGCGGCGCGACCTACCATCGCATAGCTGAGCGCGGTCAGGCGAGCGGGCAGGAAATTCATCAGGTCATCGAGGCGGGCCGCCGCCCACCCGAACCGACGATAGCGGTCGGTCCTGTACCCCCACATCGCATCGAGCGTATTGATGAGCCGGTAGGCCAATGCCCCGGGGGCTCCGGCCAGCAGGAACCAGAACAGTGCTCCGAACAGCGCATCGTTGCCGTTCTCGAGCACCGACTCTACGGTCGCGCCAGCAATCCGGTGGACATCCATGTCCGCGGTATCCCGGCTCACGATTGCGCCGACGCGGCGACGGGCGTCGGATAGATCGCCGCGTCGCAGCGCACGCTCCACTGCGGTGGCATGCTCCTGCAGGCTCCGGTGGCCGATGACCAGATAGAGGAAGCCGATGGCGAGCAGTGGCGCGCTGTGGGTGTAGCGATCGAGTGCCCATAGCGCGAACACAGCGGGTGCCACGGCCGCCAGCACTGCAATCACACCGGCGAGATAACTGCGCGCTGCCGCATTTGCAGCGGCGCCGCCGATGGCGCTGGGATTCAGCCAGTTGTCCAGACGTTGCGCGAGCACGCCAAAACCAACGAGTGGATGCCAGCGACGAGGCTCACCAAGCAGGCCATCGAGCAGCACCGCGGCGATGATCTCGAGGATTGTCATGGTGAGTCGGGGCGCCCAGGGGAGTCGGTCGAAGCAGCGAGATTCACCTCCGTCATCGCCGCTCCCGGGTGGGCTATCGCCTGGGCGCACCGCGCGATGATCTCGCGTAACTGACGGAGCCCATCGCTGAGGGCGGCGGGGCCGGGCTGGAGGATGTCGCAGGACTTGATCTCGAACAGCCGCCCGTGGCGTACTGCCGCGATGTCCTGCCAGCCGGCGCGCTCGAGCACTTGGCGGCGATTGAATTTTTTGCCGCACCAAGAGGCGATCAGCACGTCTGGCGCGCGTCGGACCACCTCGAGCGGGTCGGCGATGACGCGCTCCTTGGCGCCCGGTCGCGCGGAGAGGTCCGGAAAACAGTCTACGCCGCCGGCGATCCCGATCAGTTCGGCCGTCCAACGTATGCCGCTGATCAGCGGGTCGTTCCATTCCTCGAAATACACGCGCGGTCGGCACGGTAGCGCGAGCGCGGCGCGCCGCGCCGCCTCGAGTCCGTCGCGCAACGTCTCGATCAGCGCCTGCGCCCGCTCTGGCGCTGCGACCATTCGACCGAGCATGTCAATAAAATCAAGAATCTCCTCGACGCTGCGCTGATTGAAAATGTGTACTTCGAGCCCATTGCGGACGAGTTCGGCGGCGATGTCGGCTTGCAGATTGGAGAATCCGAGCACGAGGTCCGGCTCAAGCGCGACGATCCGCTCGATCTTTGCGCTCGTGAATCCGGAGATCTTGAGCTTTTCTCGGCGCGCTCGCGGCGGCCGCACCGTGAATCCGGAGATGCCGACGATGCGGTCCTCCTCACCCAGAAGGTAAAGTGTTTCCGTGGTCTCGGCGCTGAGGCAGACGATGCGGCGCGGCCCAAGGCTCATTCGGCGACCTCTGGCCAGCGATTCTCGTACAACATGTCGGTCAGTGGCCGGGGTTGCCGCCAGCGCTCGAGCGCGAGGCGCGGCGCCGGATCGAATGCCTGCACGTGGCCGAGGCACAGCACCGCAATCGGTCGCGCGTTCGGCGGAAAGCGCAGCAGGGTGGCGAGTGCCCGCGGCTCAAACATCGAGACCCAACCCAGGCCCAGTCCTTCCGCGCGGGCGGCGAGCCAGAGGTTTTCAATGGCACAGGCGACGGATGCGAAGTCCATGTCCGGGAGCGTCCGCCGGCCGAAGATCTCATTTGCGCCACCATCCACCAAGGCGCCAACCAGCAACTCTGCGCAATCGAGAATCCCCTCGACCTTCAGCCGCAGGAATTCGTCACGACGCTCGCCGAGCGCATCGGCTGTGCGCGCGCGCTCCTGTTGCACGAGAGCGTGGATCGCGACGCGCATGTGGGGATCGGTGATGCGCAGGAACCGCCATGGCTGGGACAGCCCGACACTGGGGGCGGCATGGGCGCTCTCTAGGATGCGCCCGAGTGTCTCAGGCTCGATGGGTGAACGCACGAAGCTGCGTACATCGCGGCGCTCGCGAATTACACGGTAAATCGCCGCGCGGTCCGCCTCGTCGTAGCGGTGGCTGGAGTGGCTCAAGGCCTAACCCGGGCCGCGGCGGCCCGCGGGTTCGCGGGAAAGTCGCGCTGAATGTTGCTGGCGGTCACAGTGCCGGGGCGGATTGCGGCTGCGCCTCCGCGGGCGCGCAGCCTCTCGGGCGAGCGCCGTCGCCGCGATGGCCTTGCCCTGTCGCGGCGCTGTGGCCGAGAGCAGGATCGCTGATGCTTGAGCGCTCCTCATGGGTCGCCGCCCGGCTTAGAGCTCGACCCCCGGCTGTGCGCCGATGCCGGCGTCAAAGGCGTGTTTCACGATGCGCATGTCAGTCACGGTGTCGGCCAGTTCGATTAGCTTGGCGGGCGCTCCGCGCCCGGTGATGACGACGTGTTGCATATTTGGTCGGTTGCGCAAGGCATCGAGCACGGTATCGACCTCGATATAGCGGTAGCGCAACGCAATGTTGAGCTCATCGAGCACCACGAGGGCCAGAGCGGGATCGCGCAGCATTGCGGCCGCGACTTCCCAGGCGGCCACCGCTGCCCGCACATCACGTTCGCGGTCCTGGGTCTCCCAGGTAAAACCCTCGCCCATGGCGTGAAAGCTCACCTGTGGGATGCGCCGAAAGAAGCTCGCTTCGCCGGTCAGGTACTTGCCTTTGATGAACTGCACCACGCCGACTTGCATGCCGTGCCCGAGCGCCCGGGCGACCATGCCGAAGGCGGAGGAACTCTTTCCCTTGCCGTTGCCTGTGAGCACGAGCAGTACGCCGCGCCGTTGCGATGCCGCGGCGATGCGCCCGTCCACCACCGCCTTCCTGCGTTGCATCCGTTCGCGATGGCGCTGGGCCGCGCAGTCGCCGGGGGCGGGTGTAATTTCGTTGGCCGGCATGACGGTGCTCTCGAGCCCGACTATGGGCCACCGTCATCGCATCTGCAGGTGGGCGCGCGCCGCCACGCGGCGGGTCAGCGCGATGTGACCGAGTGCCACGAGTCCGACGTAGGCGCAGGTGACGAGCATGAAGTAGCCGTACCAGCTGAGGAAATTGGACCACCAGCCGGCGATGCTCGCATGCACGATGCGGTCGCCGAGCCAGTAAAAACTTCCTTCGGTGAGCAGGAAACAGCCGCTCACGGACAGTGGCAGGCTGATTGCCAACCGCTTCAGATCGCCAGGCACCCTCTGGTAGTGATGGTTGAGCCACGCTCCGCCAAGCCACAGGAGCGAGTATGCCGGCAGGATGAACCAATAAGCCGGCGTGACACAATAGTCGCTGACGCCGTAGTAGTGAATCGCGACGAAGTCGATGGCGACGGCCTCGACTAGTAGCGCCGGAAGCGCCCAGCGCCACTCGCAGGTCAGGTAGAAGCCGGCGACAAAGAACACCGCCCACGATGCATCCGGTGGCGCCCACGCGGTGCCGCAGTGACCGAAGCGGGTGGCCGCCATGCCGGCGGCGAGCGCCAAAAATCCGAGGTGCCGGGTTGATTTCTGAGTGATCATGGAGGGATTCCTGCAAGGGGGGGGCTGTCATGCGCCAGCGTGTTTCAGTTGCGGATACCTCGGGTATGGCGGCCCAGAACATTGCGGGGTCACACTCCCGCGGGCCCGATGGGCGCTCAAAAAGCCGAGTTCCGCAACAGAGGAGAGCGTATCGGTCCTGAAGTCCTCAGGCTTCCGATGCGCCGATGTGGGTCGCTAGTGCCTGGGTGGATTGGGCGGGGGAGATGACCGGATCCGCAGTCCGGCGCGCGGTGAAGCGGTAAGCCCGCTGCAGCCGAGAATGAACTCGCGTTCCGGTAGCGCCGCAATTCAGGTCGCGCCGGTCCCGATGAGGATGCGCTTCAGCAATCGACGATGCCATCTGTCTACTCCTACACACGCCACGTGCGCCGAGATCAACTCGACGCAAGCGTGCGCAATAGTCAGAGGCTGCGATACGCAGATATCGTAACCGGTCTGACATCGCCCAACGCGAGTCGCCGAGTGCGTGTCTCCGGCCGGTCTCCGGGCTTACGAGTGGACCTGACGTCCTCGAAACCGCACCTTCCCGTGCCGATGGCACAGTGGTTCTACGCGGTCCCTGGCTCGCTTACCGTTGCGTGGGCAGCGCCGGATTTGCAGCCACCGAATGGCCACGCACCAGCTTCCCGTTTCAGTTCAGGGGAACGGATTCCCTGAACCACCTGAGACGGAAGCGAGCGTACGCCGATGAATCGGGCCGCGCAAGAGATGCGGTGCGGCTCACCCCCCAATCGACGAGGTCCCACTCCGACTTCCATGCGGTGATGTAAGTTCGCCGCTTACCCACCGGTCGGGATAGTCATCGTGCGTGAACACGGGACAGCGTTCGCCGCGCTGCGGATGGTCCGGCGCAGGAGCAGATCTGGCAGAGGTTGCCGGGAGGCGGGCGCGAGTCCGCTCCGCAGGGGGAAGTTCCGACAGTCAGCAGGGCGCTTGCGTTGCTCTCGGTCACTACCGTGCTGTCGGGCGGCAGGAGGGTGGAAACCTGTCCGAGCGGATTGACTCGCGGCAGCCGAGCGCGCGCCCCCGCGTGGCCTGTCGAAGCCGGTCACATCATCGATGCGCATCGGTGCCGACCCGAACAGAGCGCCAGCAGCGCCTCTGCGAGCGCAGAGCCCCAACCGGGCACGGAAAACACTGGGTACGAAGCGGACGGCTCCATCGCCAGCCGCGTGATCAATCGCGGTCACGCGATGATTGTAGTGCTCGCCCTCGGCAAGATGTTCCTCATCCCCTGCAGCCCGAGCGACCGCAAGCCGAGCGTGTCTGCAATCGGATTGAAGAGTGCGCTGATCTGATCGATGGGCGCTACGTCCCGCCGTCATTTCCAAGGCGGGGCCAGACCGAGTCTTTCGACAGAGAATCTGCCGGGAAAACCTGCGGCGCGGCCGGCCGCCGCCGCACATGACGATCCTGGAGTCCAACGAGCCGCGGCCCGTCGCGCCGCATCGAGAATTCTCGTGCGCGCGCCGGCCGCGCACGGTACCAGCCTGGCTCGGCACAGGAACGGGCGATGAGGCGGCAACGGTGAGCGACGTGCTGCTAAAATGCGCGCTCAGGTCCGTGCAAGGCGTAGCCCAAACTGTTGAGCGTTCGTGCCGTGCCGCGGCCGAGCCGGTCCTCGAGCGAGCAAATCCCATGATGCATGCGACTGTTGGTGGTCTGTGACGGCCCGATTCTCGGCGCTTGAGGTTTGCGGCGTACCGACGCGGGGCGGTTCCGCGGCGCACCCGGTCCGTCTCGTTCGCGAGGACGCCGGATCGAGATGATTCCACGGAAGGAGAGCCCCGTTATGCATGCGCATGACGCCCGGGCGCGCAACGTCGCGTTCGCGGCACTTGCCGTGCTAGCCGTGATCTGGGGCTACAACTGGGTGGTGATGAAAATCGCGCTGGCGTATGCGCCGCCTTTCGCGTTCGGTACGTTGCGCACCACAGGCGCAGCGTTGTTCCTGTTCGCTGTCATGGCGGTGCGCCGCAAATCGCTGCGCATGCCGGCGAGTCTGGGGCGTCTGGCGCTGCTGGCGCTGTTCCAGACCACGGGATTCGTCGGCCTGATGACTTGGGCACTGTATCAGGGCGATGCCGGGGAGACGGCCATCCTGGTCTACACGATGCCCTTCTGGGTACTGATCCTGGCCGCGCCGGTGCTCGGCGAGCGCATCACGGCGAGCAAAGCCTTGGCGGGCGGCTTCGGCCTGGCTGGCATTGTGTTGATCCTGTCCCCCTGGACGATGCACGGCGGTCTGTTCGGGATGTTACTCGCCGTCGGTTGTGGTCTGGATTGGGCCATCGCGGTCATGATCGCCAAGTCGATCCCGGTACGAGGGGTCTGGGAGCTGCTCGGCTTGAATGCCTGGCAGATCCTGCTCGGCAGCATCCCGCTCGGCATTGTGGCGCTGGTCGTGCACGGGCATCCGATTCATTGGACGCCAACGTTCATTCTGGCGCTGTCCTACAGCGTCGTGCTCGGAACCGGTATCGCCTGGTTTTTATGGCTGTTCGTGTTGTCACGCCTCTCGGCGAGCTGCGCAGGACTGGCCGCGTTGGCGGTGCCGATCGTCGGTATCCTCGCGGATTGGGTGCAATTGGGCGCGCGCCCAGGTTTTTGGGAGAGCGTCGGGTCGGCGACCCTGATTTTCGGTCTTGGCCTGATCGCCAGGGCGCAACGCCGTAGGGAGGCATAAGCGGGCTCACGGGAGTGCGCGCAGCGCGGAACTCGAGCGGATTTCCCTCGGCCATGCGAGCGCAGATCACGCCGCCATCGCGCGGCAATCATTGTCGCGGCGTGGGCTCCGGCCTCCGGCGAGCGCCGTGAGCAATGTTCGGGCGCTGCGGGACGGAACCGTGACTTTATTCCATAGTGAAATGCAGCATCGCGTACAGCGTTCGGCCGGGAGCGGGATAGATCGAGGCGTCGTAGTGCAGCGGCTGCAGGACCGAGACCGGCGGTCCCTGATCGAAGATGTTGTCGATTCCGGCGGTCACCGACAGCCGCCGCGAGAGCTGATAGCCGAAGTAGACGTCATGATAGAGCGTCGTGCCGAGCTCGTTGCGCGAGAGCCTGGAGTTCGTGAGGTCGGGCTCGGAGCACAGGCCGAGCGCGGTATAGCTCAACGGTGTCCCGGCGAACTGGTCGGTGCAGGCCTCGGTCATCGGGCCATACGCCTTGACCAGCCAGCCGGCATTCCAGGGTCCGTAGCGCCAGTCGAGGCTGCCGGTACCCTCCCAGCGGGGAATGCCGCTCGGTGAGCCCGAGCCCAGCTCCACTCCGGCGAGATTCTCCACCGAAGTGCCATCGGCGCTGGCGGTGGTGAGCTGGTATTCGGGCGTC
This sequence comes from Gammaproteobacteria bacterium, assembly GCA_027366635.1. Lineage (GTDB taxonomy): Bacteria > Pseudomonadota > Gammaproteobacteria > Steroidobacterales > Steroidobacteraceae > 13-2-20CM-66-19. The sequence goes on from DAHXNE010000083.1 coordinate 21,334, forward strand.
CAGGCGAGGTCGCCGCGCAGCGAGAATTGGCCGAAGGTCGTGGACCACCCATAGCGCACCCCGCCGGTCACCCATTCGGTCGCTATGCTCTGGCTGTTCGAGGCCTGTGTGGACACGATCGTCAGTTGACCGTCGGCCGCACGGCTTATGCCCGAGCACGCCAAGGCGTTTCCGAGCGCGTAGCAATTCAACAGCGTCTGCTGGGCGCTCGGTCGGGTGATCGCATCTTTGATCTGGATGTCGTAGTAGGCCAAGTTGATCGACAGGCCGGGTACGGTGCGCGGGTTCCACTTGGCGCTCAACCAGAAGTTGTTGCTGCGCTCGGCCGACAGGGCGGGATTGCCGACGCTCAGCCTCTGCACGTCGGGATTGGTCTGGACGTAGCCAGACGGCACTGCTGCGGCTGCGCAGGCTGCGGCAACGACAGGCGTAACGCCGGCGGCCGTGTAGTCGCTGCACGGATCGCTGACGGCGGCCGCTCCGGCGGGACTGGGCTCGCCGAGCTCGCGCAGGTCCGGCGTCCGAAATCCCTGAGCCCATCCGGCTTGCAGGCTCAAGTGCCGGGTCGCATCGAAGGTCAGGGTCGTTTCTCCAATGGTCCCGGTGCCGCTATCGGAAAAGTCGTACACGCGAACGCCGCCGCCGAGTGTGAGCGCATGAGCGCCGCCGACGAGCGGTGCGACGGTCTCGGTCCATAGGGCGTTGCCGGCATAGCCGCCGACATAGGCTGGGACCTGCACCAGCGGCGCGGCGCTGTCGATTCCCTGGGCGGCCGCCGAATTGGGCTGGAAGTCGCCATGCCGAGCCTCGTACTGGTAGCCGACGCCGAGAGCGACGGGGCCGGCCGGCAGCCGGAACAGATCGGCTTGTGAGATTGACGCGCTTACCGTCTGCAGCGTGTTGGCGATCCGATTGTGTTCGGGCAGGCTGATGAACGCGCTCATGGCCGGCGTGATCGCGCCCGGTCCGGCGAACAGATTGATCGGCGTGCAGGACGGAATCGTTGCGCAGACGGACGGGCTGCCGAGCGCCAGGGTCAGATTGTTGAGATTGACGCGCCCCTGATTCTGGTCGTTGACTTGGCTCGATGACCACAAATACGCCACATGCCATCGCCAGGGAGAAGGCGCGTCGCGATCGATGCTGCCGCGGATGGAAAGGGTGGCACGGTAGGTGTCGGATGTGTCGTTGAACACGACCGGGCCCAGGGCCTGCAGGCTTTCGGAGAGCCCGACGAGGTTGGCATTCGGCCCGCTCGCCGCGAGCGCCACGCCGAAGGGATTGTAGGGCTGATCAGCGCTGACGGAGATCGGCAGGCCGGAAGTTCCCAGCGTGAGCGTGCTCGGTGGTCCCTCCTGGCTCGCCGTTCGTCGTCCGACGAAGAGGCTCACATCGACTCGGATTGCGGCCCCGAGCCGGTGAAAGCCGCTGACGTACAAGCCCCACTGCTGAAGCGGCATGATCAGATCGTTGTAGGGAAAGGTATTGAACCGGTCGCTCGCGGTGGCCGGGCTGAAGCCGCCGGCTGCGTCCGGTGTCGCGGTCAGATTGCACAGCCGCACGCCGTCGGGCTGTACGGGACACAGGCTCGAGTCGGCATACGGCCCGGCCGTCGGCTCGAACTCGAACTGTCCGTAGGGGGTGATGGGACTGAGGCGCGAGAGGCCCGTGCCGGGCAGAGGGCCGGCGGTCAGCGTGCGATCGGCCGCCGAGATGGCGCTTTGATCGGACCAGCTGAGCAGCGCCATGAGCCCGGAGGACTTGCCCCGCCGTCCGAGCGCCAGGCTGGCCCAAGTGTGCGGGCCGTCCCAGTGGCCGCTGCCTTGCGACTCGCCGGTTCCAGCCGAGGCCATCACGCCGTTGAAGGTTGGCACCGTGATGATGTTCACCACACCGGCAATCGCCGCGTCGCCGTAGCGGACCGCTCCCCGCGCCGGATAGACCACGATGCGCTGAATCAGCGCCACCGGAAAGGTCGACAGATCGGTGTCCCCCTGCGCGCCCTGAATCCAGCGCTGACCGTTCACCAGGATCACGAGGCGCGAATGGTTCAGATCGAATAGATCGGCGCTCTGCTCGCCGCCATTGGTGAATTTGTTGGTGCTCGCGGTTCCCAGGCCGTTGGCGCTGCCGAAGATCGGCATGAGCCGCAACGCCTGCCCCAGATTGTCGACGCCGAGATTGCGCAGTGCGGTCGCAGTCAATATTTTCACCGGCGCGCCCGTATCGAGACCCAGGGCCGGCGGTCGCGATGCCTCGACCACGACCTGCCCCAGCGTCGCCGGAGGTCCGGACCGGGAAGGTGCGGCCCGCGCCGGCGCCGTGGCGAGGCAGGAGCACAGTCCAAGCAACGGCCACAGGGCTGCGCGGAGTGTCTGTGCGCGCATGCGCGCGTAGTTTCGCTGTGGATGCGGTCGGCGCATTGCTCGCTCTGTCAACAGACCAGCCCCGGGTCGCGGCCCGCGCTGCGCGGTACCTCTGGGTCGAGTTGCGCACGGCTTGCGACGCGTGTGTCGCCGTCGCTCGGGGTGCAGCTCGGCCAGCGTGCCCGCTCGATTCTCGGTCCCCCCGTTCTCTACTCTGCGCAGATGCAGGGTGACTGTCCTGCGGCGCACTGGGTCCGCTCGCCGCCGCGTTCGTGTCAGAGTGATGCGCGAGCCGGATCAGCGGGAGATTCGATCATGAACTCCCCGGGTTCAGCACGCGGGGATTTGAGACCTTAGATGCATGATCGGGCGGCCGCGCGCGGCCCGCCAGCGGGCCATTGCGGCACCCGGCGCGTCATCCGCTCGGTTCGGCGCATTGACGAGGGGCGGGTCGGGTCTCGGGACCGGGGTTGCGGCCGAACCCCGCACACTGTGGCGGGGCTCGGCGCAATGGCAGGGCGCTGGGGCAGGGCGCGCCGGTGCGTTGCCGCAATGTTCTCAGCCACCAGGGTCGAGTGGCAGGCACCGCGCGGTGAGCGCGAAGTCGCGCAGGGTGTCGATTTCGATCCGGGATTCCTCCAGGCGGCTCGCCAGCGTGTCTCGAATCGAGAGGATGCCGAGCAGGCGTTCGCCTTCGACGATCGGCAGGTGGCGGAACCCGCTGGTGCGCATCAGCGCCTGCGCTGCCTGCATCGTCTCATCCGGCGAGAAGGTCACCACTTCTGCGGTCATTAGGTCGCGGACGCGCATACTCGGCAGGCGCCGCGCGTCGGTGGCCAGAGCCCTGACCAGATCGCGCTCGGAGACGATCCCGATCATGCGCGAGCCTGGGCCCGCCTCGCAGACCGGCATGGCGCCGATGCGGTGCTCGTGCAGGAGCTTCGCCGCGGTCTCCAGGCTGTCATTGGGCCCGCAGGTCACCACCTGTTGGCGCGAACGACTCAGAAATTCCCCGATTCTCATCTCTATGCTCCTCTGGCGGCATCGTTGTTCCCGTTCGCCGCTGCAACGAATTCTTGCCTCGATTCCGAACCCGTGCTTGGGGTGGAACCGATGTAAATGATAAACCGACTGCTCATGCATTCGAGCCAGATAATCGCCCTTGCCCAAGCCGGTCACCGTGCAGGGCGTCACCCTCGCGGAAATCTCCCCGACCCGGCCGCCGGTCGAGCGATGGACATGGCCGCAGAATAGGGCGGTCACGCCTCCGGAGTGCCGCACCGCCCGTTGGAGCCGAGCCTGCGGCTCGGGTGCGAAATTCAGCGGATCGGGCTGCACGGTGCCCACGAACGGCGGACGGCGCATGAACGCGGCGAACGGTTTGGTGCCCTCGGCGTTGAGCAGCTCGACCAGACGCTGGGCCCGTTTGGAGCACAGGAACAGGGCCCGGGACTCGGTGGGACGGAGGTATAGCTCCGGGCAGCGGGGGTATTACCCTTCGCTCAGCGCCAGCACTCGTCCGGCCAGATTGACCTCGCTCTGCGGCAAAAGTTTCGCAACGTCGGAGTGCCGGGCATCCCACGCGCGGTAGACGTGCTCGGCGTCGATCGCCCTGTCGATACTGTATTTTTCGCCGACCTGCGTGATCGCCAGGAGCTCCACGCTGCGTCCATCGGGCTGCGCCACGTCCTCACCGATGCGGATACGCTCCGCCAGGTCGGAGGGTACCGGCAGCGTGCTCGGGGTAGGCCAGAACAAGCCACTCGTCCACCTCATGTCCCTGCGGATCCGTGCCAGTCGTGCTATCCCAGAAAACGACCAGGGGCGCGCGTTCCCATGGTCAGCAAGAGTTTCGTTGGAGCGCGCGCGGGAGCCGAGCGGGATCGTCCCGGCAGCAACCGCGGCCAGACCGAAGCTGAGCTGCGCGGAGGTACGAGATGTGGCATGCCGTTGACGCCTGAACATCTCGGCCCCAAGCTCCGCTGCGCAAGCGCGAGGCACCCATGGTTCCCGCCGGGCGCCTGGGGCGGATCGAGCCGCGCCGGGCGCACAGCCCAAGGGCCGGACGGAACTGCCGGACGTGGCGCTTGGCTCGGCGAGTGTTCTCGCCACCGCCCGAGACCTTCGGTGGAGCCGCCTGGTCTGAAGCCGATGCCGGGTCGACGCGCTGGTGCTGGGGCGGCAGGATTGCGCCGCCGCCGTGGCAGGTTCTTGCCGCGGCGGCGGGTGATTGCTGATTTCCAGAGATGAGCTTCAAGTCACTCGGCTTCGGGCCGCTAGCACACCGCAGCGCCCCTCGAACCCTGGACGGTTCAAGGGCTCGAGACTGGATCAACCCGGAGGCGTGTGACGCGGATGCTCGGAACAGTAAGAAAAGTCGAGATTACCCTGGAGGATACCGGGATTGTGGAGTCGCATCTGGCGACGCGCAGGCGCGTTCCCAAAGTTCCGAACGAGGTGCGCCGCGCCGGTGCCGGAGCCGTCTCGTTGTACAGCGACTTCCGCACGCGCCAGCGCGGCGTTCTCGGCACCGAGTTCGTCGTCGAGCACATCGAACTGGCGACCTCTTGAGCGCGCGCGCCGGATGGGCGTGGATGGTTGCCCCGTCGATGCGCGCCTAGCTCGTCCGCGTGCCCGGACTCGACCGGCTCGCCACGATCAGCAGCACGATGACCAGACCGATGAGGATCAGGTTGTAGACGACATGGACTCTGGTGGAATCGAGCATGCTCTGGTAGCGGGAGCGGCTCGTACGCCAGCGGCTCAGATACACTTGGCTGAACCCGAAGCCCCCGACGCCGAGTCCGATGGCCGCGCCGATCGGAATGCCCATGACGAGATGGGCCAGACCGAACAGCAGTGAGCGCCAGAGACGGTTGCCCAGGTGCCGCCGCTCGTCTCCCCGCCTGAACATGCGCTCCTCGCGCAATGCAAAACCGCACAGGCACAGCAGTAGCGCAACCACGATCAGCGCCGGGAGCACGACGCGCGACAGGAGCGAAGCCGCTCCGGTGGCTTGGCCGAGGATTACGCTGCCGTTCCCCCCAAGGGAGTCCCACCATCCCCACCGGAGGAAGGTGTGCGGAATCAGCAGCGCAATGACGGCGCTCAGCGCCGCGGTCAAGACGAGCAGCGCCAGCAGGAAGTGTCGTGGCCGGATGCCTCGAAGCAAGACGAGTTGCCGGGGATCGCGCAGCGAGTGTCCCACCAACGACCAGACGTAGACGAGAACGACGCACTGTACGGTGTACGTCGCGACTTCGTGCCCCAGCGCGGCGTCGACGGCTCCGAAAAGAACAAACGCCCCAGCCGTGATCGTCAGAACCCGCAGTATGAAATTGAGCGAAGAGATTCTGCTACGCATAGGACAATGGCGCCCCAATCGGCCGGGGCGGACTCATTCGGGCCCGAAGCGCCGGATTTCGTTGCATTTCCAGGCTATGCGCCCTGCCCGGACGCCGGTTCGCACGGCGTTTGTCGCCGCAACCCGGCCAAGAGCGTAAACTGCTTTTGTTCTTCTAACAAGGTAAGGGGTGGCAGATGCCGAACGATCAGGCGACAGTGTCCTCCACTGGCCGGGTGGGCAGCGGGGATCTCCGGCGCTCGGCCGCGAATCCGGATTACTGGTATCCGCTTGCCTGGTCCGATGAGGTGCGGCCTGGGCGGATCATCGGGCGGCATTTTGCTGGCGAGCCGATCGCGGTGTATCGCGGCGCGAGCGGCCAAGTCTTCGCGCTCGAGGATCGCTGTGCGCACCGGCAGGTTCCTCTGCACTTGGGCGTCGTGCGCGGCGATGAGCTGAAGTGTCACTATCACGGGTGGGCGTACGACTGCGCCGGGAAATGCGTGGACGTGCCGTACCTCGGCAAGGAGCGCAGGCCGAACGGGGTGCGCAGCTACCCGGTCCGGGAGATGGACGGCTTGATTCTGGTGTTTCCCGGCAATCCGGCGCTGGCGCAGGAGCGGTTGCCCGCCGCGCTCGGTGCGGCGGGACGTCGAGGATACAAGACGCGTCGGCTCAATCGCGAGGTGAACTGCCACTACACGTTCATGCACGAGAACCTGTTCGACATGAACCATCAGTTCCTGCACCGCAAGCAGATGGGCTCGATCCGCGCCAGCTGCCTCGGGCGACAGCACGGGCAGGATTGGGCGCAAGTCGAATACAGCTTCAGCCGTACCGAGGGCAAGCCGAGCGTGGGCGAGCAGGTGATTGTGAACATGATGCGCCAGCGCAACGAGCAGCGACAGGACTTTCGTGACCACATGCGCATCCGTACCGATTACCCCTCCCAGAGCCTGAAGGTCTGGGTTGGGCGCGAGATTCGCGAGACACAGGACCCGGTGCTGGACGTATGGCTGTGCTACACGCCGATCGATGCCGAGCACCGCAGGAACCGCACCTTCGGCTTTCTGTCCGTGAAGAAGCCGCCGGTGCCGGGCTTGATTCAACTGGTCTGGCCGTTCGTCACCTGGTTCACCGAGCGGATCTTTCGGGAGGACAAGGAAATCGTGGAATACGAGCAGCGCGCGCACGATGCGCAGGGGGCTGATTGGAACAACGAGGTGTTTCCTCCGTTACGGGACTTGCGGGAAGTTCTCGCCCGCTGCGGCGTGCCGATGTAGAGGCACAGGGGCATGGGTTGCCCCGAGCCGTCGCTTGCCGCATCGAGGCTGGTCGTGGCGGCACGGTACGATGTCGCCACCTGTGACTTACGTTCCGCAGTGGTGCTGGGGGCTGCTCGGGTGTCCGGTAGCGGACATATCCGTGAGCGTGACACGTGAGCCGCGGACCAGGAGAGGCGCGGCGTACGACCGGGCGCTGGCGAAACCGTCGCGAGGGTGATACGGTCCGCATTGCGATCTATCGACGAGGAGCGTCTCATGCGTGCATCCCTCAAGCGGATTGCGGTGGTCGTGCTGCTGGTGGCCGGCGTCGGACTTGCCAGTGCGCATACGTCGCACGTCGAGCTCAGCGGCGCCCAGGAAGTTCCGCCTGTTACCACCAGGGGCAGCGGCCACGCGGTCATCACGATCACTGCGCAACGGCACGTCAGCGGACAGGTGATCGTCCGCCGCATCAAGCCGTTCATGGTGCATATACATGAGGGTGCGCCGGGCAAGAATGGGCCGATCCTCATCTGGCTGAAGCACGGACGGAACAACACTTGGTTTGTGCCGGCCGGCGCCGAGCTTACGCCAGCGCAATACCACGCCTATCTGGCCGGGGACTTGTATATCAACGCGCATACGCACAAGCATCCGGCAGGCGCGATTCGCGGACAGATCAAGCCTTGAAGCGCCGGGGCGTAAGCGACCCCGGAGGTTTAAATCACCGCGCAGCCGGCTGACCGCCAGGGCGTGCGATTCTGCCCGGGGCTTTGCAGCGCAGCGCAAAGCTGCATAGAGGTCGGTCCGGTGAAATCCTCTTCCGCCGAGAGGGCGGGACTGTGAAAGTGTGCGGAGCGGACCCGCGACGCCGCGCGGCCCAGCCGAGCGCGGCAAATCCGATCACCAGGAAGCGCGAACCGGATGGAAAGTCCTGCCGGATCGGGGCCGTGCGCGTGCGGTCACGAACAGCCCAGTGCCAAGTCCGGGCTAACGCGTTCAGGTACAGGCAGTTCTCGTGCCCGCGGACCTCCGCGCGGCAGTTCCGGGTCCGCTCGCCGGCACTCCGTACGGTCGGCCCTTCACAGATGCCGCAGGATGTCGTACCCCACTTCGAGCGTGTCCCACACGACACCCACCGCCAGGTGAAATCCGGTGGAAGTGATGTCGATGACGCCGCGCAACGCGAAGTGGCCCGCCTCGGCGAGCAGTCGGTGGGGGTGCTGCCGCACATATTCGACGGCAACTTGCTCGTCGGCCTGCGCCGCCTCGCGTTGCGCCGCGCTCAGCTGGCCCGGCGGTATCGCCGCGATACTCACTGGCGCCGTCCCGTCCAGGAAATAGCCCAGCCGGCGTGCAACGGCTGGAGTCGCGTCGATGATGCGGCCGCCGTAGAAAGGACCGCGGTCATCGACCATCGCCACGGCCTCGCGACCATTGCGTAGATTGCGGATCCTGACCCAGGTGCCGAACGGCAGGACCTTGTTGGCAATCCGCATCGCGTTGGGATCGAACGGCACACCGCTCGCGGTCGGCCGGCCGGCATCGCCGGTGCCGTACCAGGAGGCCACGCCTGTGGCCGTGTAGCCGACGGCGCTGGGGAGTACGTGGTAACAGCCATGATCGGCGACGCAGTAACCGCTGAAAGGTCGTTGCGGTGGGGCGGACGCGCAGCCGGACAGGGCGCAGATCAATGCGGCGAATGCAAACCGGCTGATTGGGGCGAGCGGGCGCTTCATTCGATCCAGGGGCGCATGATGCGCCGCACCGGCGCCGTGACGGTTGCCTGCGTGCTCGCATCGAGCAATCCGCGGCGCTTCAGGTGGCGAATCGCGCTTTGCACGCTCGATTTCGACAGCCCGGTACGGGTGGCGATGGTCTGCAGACTGGCCGTGATCAGCTCGTGCCGGCCGTGCCGGCTTTGGTGCAGCAGATAGAGATACACGAGGAACGCCGACGGCTTGTGATCATGCCCTACCAGATCTGGCATCAGCACATCCACGACGTAGGAGTCGAGCGCCAGCGTATTCATGGTAAGAAATACTATAGCATTCGATGGTACATAGCGATGTGCTGTTTGTGATGTCCCGTTGACCCGTGCCATCGGGACGCGGGTGCGCCGCGGAGCGGCTGCTAGGGTGAACGCTTCACGTCAGCGGGTGGCGCGGTTTTGCGCGGCGGGTAACGATCGCGAGGCTACGGCTGGCACGCTCGCTCCTGAAGTGGCGATGGCCACGCCCAGCGGCTGAAGATCGGCTTTCGAGGACGTCGCCCGCGGCTCGTCGGCGGCTTCGACGGTAGGGATGCACGAGCGGCTCCCGTGCGCCGGAGTGGCATCAGATCGCTGTCTGCGCGTGGGCCCGCCGGGGGCGGGCGGAGCGTATTGCTCCGCGTCCCGCTCCAGGACTATGACCCGGACGCCGGCGGCAGCGTCGGTTCGCTGTGCAGCGTCACGGGACGGCCGGTCGGCAACGTTGCGACCCCGGCGGCGTAGGCCGCACGATTCCACGCCTTCACGTCGCTTAGCAAGGTTCCGTCGTACTGTGCGAGCAGCCCCTTGATCTGGTGCCGGTCGGCGCGGATCAGCGCCAGCCACTGGGCGCGGGGTTTCTCCCCCCAAAGGCCCGCGCACATCTCATAGAGTGTCTCGACCCGCCGGTGCAGGCGTGAGAAATGACGGAGGAAGTCCTCGGAGGCGTTGTGCTGCGTATGCGGATTCCATAGCACGCTCTCGTAGGTGCCCAGCGTCTTTTGCAGCTTCTTGCCCTGGGTGATCAGCACAGCATGTTGCTGTCCCCACGGGACATCGCTGCGGCCGCGAGCGAGCACTGCGGTGAGCCTGGCGCGCATCGCCGCGACGTGATTGAGCAGGCTGTTCACCGTCGATAGCTCGGCGCGTGTCGCCAGGGCTGCCCGAGTGTCGGCGCGCTCGGTGGCGGGGCTGACTGTGTAGCGGGGATCGGACTGTACGGTAAGAGTTACCTTCTGGGTGTACGCCGCGGCATGCAGTGTCGCGGTGTAGCGGCCCGGCACGACGGGCGGACCCCCGCCGCCCGAGCCATGGAGTGGCTTTCCGAGCGGGGGATTCAGCGGCGTGGGGGGGCGGTAGTCCAGATTCCACACGACCGTGTCGATACCCGCCCGGCCGCGACCGTACAAGGTCTTGATCAGCGTTCCGGCGGAGTCGCGGATCGTGATGCGTATCGGGCCGTGGTGCGCCGCCTTCTGCGCGGCGGTCGGTTTGAGCGTCTTCGAAAGGTGGTAGCTGATCACCGTGCCGGTGGGGGCGTTCGGCGCGCGATAGGCGCTCGGGCCCACGCCGTTGGTATGCACGCGGTACAGCTCCACTCCCGGGGAAGCGGTGAACACATGGAACGGTGCGCGCGCCACGACGGTGCTGTACTGCTCGATCGGCCGTAGATTGTCGAGCACCCAGATGCCGCGACCGTGCGTGGCCAGCAGCAGGCCGCGGTGGTCCGGCGCGAAAGCCAGATCCATCACGGACACACCGCGCGGCAAGTTGGCGCGCAGCGGCTGCCACTGTCCGCCATCATCGAATGAGACGTACAGGCCGGCCGATATCGTGCCGGCGAACAGCAGGCCGGGGCGGTTGGGATCCTCCCGCGCGACTTCCACGCTGCTGTTGGGCAGTCCGCGGGTGATGCGCGTCCAATGCCTGCCGTAATCCGTGGTGCGATAGACATACGGCGCATCGTTGCCGATCTCATGGGCGTCGAACGCGGCATAGGCGGTGCCGGCCGCAAACGGCGAGGGCTCGATGTGGTACACGCGGGCCCACTGCGGCGCGCCCGGCGGGGTCACCTTCGTCCAATGCGCTCCACCGTCGCGGCTGACCCACACCCAGCCGTCATCCGTTCCGACCCAGATCACATTGGGATTGGTGGGCGCAAGCGCGAGTGACTGGATCGTGTCGTAAGTCTCGGCGCCACTCATGTCGAGATCGATCGGCCCGCCGCTCGGCTGCTGCTTGGCTTTGACGTTCCGCGTCAGGTCCGGACTGATCACCGCCCAATGCTTGCCGCCGTCGGTGCTGTGGAAGACCACGTCGGCGGCGGTGTAGACGTCTTTGGGGTTGGTCGGCGAGACGGCCATCGGGGTCGTCCAGTCGAAGCGGTACTTCTGCGCGTAGGGCGGCTTGCCCGAGAGCAGCAGGCCGGCCAGCTCGTCGCGCACGTCGGGGTTGATCCCCCGTCTTCGTTCCGTGGCGCGGTTGTACACCGTGGCATAGCCGTCATCGGTGGTCGAGTAGATGATCGACGAATCGCTCGGAGCCGGTACGGCGTATTGCCCGTCACCGCCGGAGAATTCGAACCAGTCCTGCGCGCCGGTCACCCCCCCGCGCCGGTAGTCGCTGCTCGCGCCGCACCAGGCGTCGTTGTCCTGCAGGCCGCCGCACACGAGGTACGGCCAGGGATGATCGCTCGGACTCGTGGCCACCTGGTAGAACTGCTCGATCGGCAGGTTGTCGAGATAGCGCCAGTGCTTGCCGCCATCGAGGGAGAGATAGACTCCGCCGTCGTTGCCCTGGATGATGCGGTTGGGATCATGCGGGTCGATCCAGATGGCGTGGTGGTCGACGTGCACGTCCCGGTCGGCGTAGAACATGTGCTTGCCGCCGTCGGTGCTTTCCATCAGCTTCATCGACAGCAGGAACAGTCGCCGCGGGTCGTTGGGCATCACGGCCAGCTGCGTGAAGTAGAATGGCCGCACATCGCCGTTGTCGTTGTCGCTGACCAGGCTCCAGTGGCTGCCGAGGTCGTGCGAGACCCACAGCACGCCGCCCTTGGCCTGCAATACCGCGTACACGGTGCGCGGTTGACTCGGTGCGAAGGCGACCGCGCTGCGGCCGATGTCGCCCTTGGGAAGGCCGCGGGTCAGCTTATGCCAGTGCAGGCCACCGTCGGTGGAGCGGTACAGGCCGCCACTCTTGCCGCCGCTGGTGAGCAGCCACGCACGGCGCTGCAGCGGCCACATGCCGGCGATCAGCACCTTGGGGTTGCCGGGTTCGAAGGCGAGGGTGCTGCAGCCGGTGTGATCGTTCAGGTACAGCACCCGCCGCCAATGGGCGCCATCGTCGCTGCTCATGAACACGCCGCGCTGCGGACCGCGCTTCCACAGATCGCCCTCGGCGCACACGAACACGATGTTGGTGTTGCGGGGGTCGACCGCGATCGCGGCGATCTGTCCGGCGTGATGCAGGCCCTTGTCGACCCAGGTCGAGCCGCCATCGGGACTGAAATACACGCCATCGCCGTTGAGCACGTCGTTGCGCGGATTGGCCTCGCCGGTACCGACCCACAGCCAATTGGGATTGCCGCCGGCAAGCGCCAGCGAGCCGATGGACTGCGTCGGTTCGTGGGTGAAGATCGGCTTCCAGGTCATGCCGCCGTCGCGGGTCTTCCATACGCCGCCCCCGGCGGCGCCGACGTAATAAAGCGCCGGGTTGCCCGCCACGCCGAGCACGGCGGTTACTCTGCCGCCGGCCACGGCCGGACCCAGATCGCGGAACTTCAGGTCATGAAACGGTCCGGGATGCTTCGGCATACCCGCTGAGGACGCCGGGGCGATCAGGCTGCCGGCCAGGACTGCGGCGCACGCCAGGGCGAGGATGGGGCGCATCGCGGCTCTCCACTGCATCATTCGAAGATGGCATGCAAGGTACCGCTTTGCGGCCGCGATCGGTCGCTGATTTCGCTCGGTTTGTCGCCAAACCGCGGTCGCCCGAGCTGCGCAGACGCAGTGCTCGCGACCGCACCGGCCGTCGGCGCGTGAAGTGGCGCTACCAGCGGCTCGGGGTGAACTGAGTCGCATCTCGAAGATTCCGCTGCCGCGGTTCGGTGGCTTTCGAGCATTATGGCGCGCCTTCCGGGCACGTTCGAGTCATCTTCCAGATCATGCGATTGATCACAGTCGCCTGCGCGCAGGCGGCTTAACCTGTATACATAACCCTGACGATCCGGCCATGACCATGCGGTTGAGCCTGGGAGCGTTGCCCGATTCGATGTACGCGGCGGAGCTGCGCAAGAGCCCGTTGCCGGCCCGATTCGCTGCCCGATTGGAGCGCGAATACGTTGGCGACAGCTTGCGCGCGCAGCATCTGCTCGTGCGTTTCAGCTGCACGCTGGGTCTTCTGCTGCTGCTGCCGCGACTGGTGGAATTGGCGATCGCGGACACATGGCCTGCAACCCCGCTGCGCACGCTGGCGCTTGGGCTCATCGCGCTCTGCACTCTGACGCTCGTATGGCTCGCCTTCAGCCGCGCGTACCTGCGGCTGTATCTGCCTGTCGCATATTGGCTGGTCCCCGCGCGCGGCGCGCTGCTCGGCGTGGAGGTGGTGATGCTCGCCTGCAGCGGCCAGCCGCTGATGCTGATGCTGCTGCCGCTGCTGGTGCTCGGTCCGCTGTTCTTTCTCGGGCTGCCGTTTCGCGCCGGACTGCGCAGCGCGGTGCTCGCGTTGTTGTGCGCGCTCGGCACGGCGCTCGTATTGGACTTGCCCCGGGCGACGCTCCTCGGGGGCGGCGGCTTTCTGCTTGCCATGCTGGTGACCAGCGTTCTGGCGGCAAGCCAGAACGAGCGGCGCACGCGGCGCGAGTTCCTCGAGCGCCGGCTGCTCGGCGAACTCGCACAGCAGGATGCGCTGACCTGGACGAAGAACCGGCTCGTGTTCGACGAGACCCTGGGGCGCCTGTGGCGCCAGGCGACAAGTGCCGGTCGGCCTCTGGCGATCATGCTGCTCGACGTCGACTACTTCAAGGCCTACAACGACCGCTACGGGCACCAGGCCGGTGATACGGCATTGCGCCGCGCGGCGCAGGCCATCGAGCGCTGTGCGCGCCGGCCGCTCGATCTGGTGGCGCGCTACGGGGGGGAGGAGTTCGGGGCGATCCTCTTCGATACCGATCGCGCTGGCGCGGCCAGCATGGCCGAAGCGATGCGCTGCGCCGTGCAGTCGCTGGCGATCGCGCACGACAACTCGCTCTGCGGGGAGGTTCTCACGATCAGCGTTGGCGTCGCGGTGGTCCAGCCGACCGCCTGGCGCAATTGCTATGGCGCGCTGCAGCTGGCCGATGAGGCGCTCTATCAGGCTAAATCCAAGGGACGCAACCGAATGGAGATCGTGGATGACGTCGAGCATCGCCTGTTGGTGACCGGCGAGTTCTCCAAAGACGTCGTGGCGGAGCTGAGGCGTAACGCGACAGGCAACCGAGGTGCAGATTGCCTCGCCCAGCAGCCGTCGATGTAGGCATTGCGGGGGAGCGCTTCGCAGCGCTCGGGACGGACTGAGCCTTGATTCGCTGTCGCTGCGACCCAGGGCGGCTGCATCGAGCCGCCTCGCCGTCGCGCCATCCATCGCCGGCATGGATGCCGGAGCCTTGCGCGCATCCTGGTAAACTGCGGCGCTGCGCCGCCCCGGTAGCTCAGTTGGATAGAGCGCACCCCTCCTAAGGGTGAGGTCACAGGTTCAACTCCTGTCCGGGGCGCCATCGACGCCCGCAGTGGGGCGATCGGCGGCTGTCTCGCGGGCGGTCGGCCACGGCGAGAGTATGGCCCACGCGATGCAGACTGCCCGGTCGGGAAATAGAAGCGCCGCATTGCCGCATTCATGTGCAAGTCCATCAGCAGCGATACCCGGATGATGCCGGCACGGCTAGCATCACCGCGCCGCCGAGGAGGCTGGCGTAGGACACGCCAAGCGGGCCGAGGAAGAACGCGAGAGCGACGGCGGTGGGGAGGGATTTGGCGGGTCTCTCCCGAATGGGGCTGTCGGCGGTCTGGCGCATGAGGGGTTTGGCGCGCGTGGACAGCTGAGCGCACTATACTCTGTGGGCTCGTGAAGTCCCCGGCCCGGGACTCGAGCCGTTCATGACGCGCCTGCGTCCCGCGGCGGCGGCTGGGTGATGGGCCGCGGGCTGCGATCGCGATCACACTTCGGGCCGTCTCGGTCGGTGACCTCGGGTGCCGAACGTACAATCGCGCGAGCTTTGGCCGAAAATGTCTCAACGTGCCCAAACCGCTCTTACGCCGTTCTGGCGGCTCGCAACCGGGCCCCGATCGCCGCAGCGAGCCCGATCGCCGCAGCAACCTGGTGCGAGCCCTGTGGTTTGGGAGCGTGCGGCCGCGCCGCCACGGTCCGCGGCGCCAGGGCGAGAATCGCCTCGGGGCGGTAGATTGGCATCACCCTTGGTGGCTCGCCGTGGCCGTGCTCATCATGGCACTGTCGTGCACCGATGCGGCCCTCACCCTGCTGTTGATCAATCGCGGTGCTCGCGAAGTCAATCCGTTCCTGGTATCCCTTGTGCATGGCTCCACCGTGACCTTCGTCCTGGTGAAGGTCGCGCTCACCGGCGGCGGTATCGTCTGCCTGACGCTGCTGTCGCGCCTGCGGGTCTTCGGCTGGCTGCCGGTCAAGCTCATCCTCTACGGGGTGCTGCTTGCATACATCGTACTAATTCTCTACGAACTTGCGCTGCTCGGGATGCTTTGAGGAGCGCGGCGTGATGCGACGGAGAAACCTGAAT
This sequence comes from Gammaproteobacteria bacterium, assembly GCA_027366635.1. GTDB lineage: Bacteria > Pseudomonadota > Gammaproteobacteria > Steroidobacterales > Steroidobacteraceae > 13-2-20CM-66-19. The sequence goes on from DAHXNE010000083.1 coordinate 36,848, forward strand.
TCGCGTTCAGTTTCGCTGTCTCGCGCGCGAACTGGGTTCCTCGGGTATATCCTTTCCGTTACACTACGCCTTCGCGGTTGCTCCTCCCAGCATGCTTGAACCTACACCTCTTTTCGGCGGCAACGCCGATTTCCTGGATACGCTCTACGAGCAGTACCTGCGCGACCCCGCGAGCTGCGATGCCCGCTGGCGTCAATACTTCGATGCCCTGCCGGGCGCGCCCGGCGGCGAGCAATCGCGAGCGACGATCGAGGAGCGCCTGACCGCGCGAGCGCGTCAGGGGCGCTCGCTCGCACCGCCCGGCGCCGCGCGCAGCGCCGATGCGCGCCAGGCGGCTGTCTCACGGTTGATTCAGGTGTGGATCAACCGAGGGCATCTGGTGGCGAACATCGATCCTTTGGGCCTGGTGCAGCAACCCCGACCGCACGTGCTGGAGCTGGAGTACTTCAAACTCTCGCCGGCGGACCTCGATGCCGAGTTCTACACCGGTAGCCGTACCGAGGCGGTGCGTAAGCGCATGCCGTTGCGCGAGATCCTGCGCGAGCTCGAGATCATCTATGGCGGTTCCGTGGGCGCGGAGTTCGCGCACATCTCCGAATCGACCGAGCGGCTGTGGCTGCAGGATCGTTTTCAGGCCGGCCGGCTGCAGCAGCGCTTCACGTCCGAGGAAAAGCACAACATTCTCTGGCAGCTGACGGCTGCCGAGGGGCACGAGCGTTATTTGCACACCAAGTACGTCGGTCAGAAGCGCTTTTCGCTCGAGGGCGGCGAGACGCTGATCCCGATGCTCGACGATCTGATCCAGAGCTGCGGCAGTGCGGCGGTGGAGGAGGTCGTGATCGGCATGGCGCATCGCGGCCGGCTCAACGTGCTGGTGAATTTGCTCGGTAAGCCGCCGTCATTGCTGTTCTCGGAATTCGAAGGCAACTACGACCTGAGCCACCTGAAGGGTTCCGGTGACGTGAAGTACCACAAGGGATTCTCCGCGGATCTGCGCACCCCTGCGGGAAACGTGCACACCGTGCTCGCCTTCAATCCTTCGCACCTCGAAGTCGTCAATCCGGTGGTCGAAGGGTCGGTGCGGGCACGCCAGGAGCGCCGCAGCGACACCCGTGGCGAGCGCGTGCTGCCCGTGTTGATCCATGGCGATGCGGCGTTCGCCGGGCAGGGCGTCGTGATGGAAACGCTGCAGCTCTCCCAGGCGAGCGGCTTCCGGACCGGTGGGACGCTGCACGTGGTGATCAATAATCAGGTGGGCTTCACCACCTCCGATCCGCGCGATGCACGCTCGACGCGCTACTGCAGCGACGTCGCCAAGATGCTCGAGGCGCCGATCTTCCACGTCAACGGCGATGACCCGGAAGCGGCGGTATTCGTGACGCGCCTTGCGCTCGAATACCGCATGCGCTACGGCAAGGATGTCGTGATCGACCTGGTGTGCTACCGGCGACTGGGGCACAACGAGGCTGACGAGCCGGCGGCCACTCAGCCGCAGATGTATCAGAGGATTCGCGAGCACCCCACCACTCGCAAGCTGTACGCGGACCGGCTGGTCGCCGAGGGCGTCATCCCGCAGTCCGAACCCGATGCTCTCGTCGCGCAGTACCGCGACGGGCTCGATCAGGGCAAGCCGCTAGCGCGCGCCGCGCTCGGCATGATCGGCAACCAGTTCACGGTCGACTGGACGCGTTACGCGCATTCGGACTGGACCGAGCGCGTGGGTACCGGGGTTGACCTCAAGCGGTTGAAGTCCCTCGGCGAGCAGCTGACGGAGCTTCCCAAAGACTTCACCCTGCATCCGCGCGTGGCGCAGATCATCGCCCACCGCCAGCAGATGCACGCGGGCAAGATGCCCCTCGACTGGGGCTGTGCGGAGTTGCTCGCCTATGCCTCGCTGGTGGAGGACGGTTATTCGTTGCGGTTGTGCGGCCAGGACAGCGGTCGCGGCACGTTCTTTCATCGCCACGCCGTGCTGCACGATCAGGACAGCATGCGGCAGTTCATACCGCTGCAGCATCTGGCCGAGCGCCAGCCGCGCGTGCAGATCATCGACTCGGTGCTTTCCGAGGAGGCCGTCCTCGGCTTCGAGTACGGTTACTCCACCACCGAACCGGCATGCCTGACGATCTGGGAAGCCCAGTTTGGCGATTTCGCCAATGGCGCGCAGGTCATCATCGATCAATTCATCAGCTCCGGGGAGGCGAAGTGGGAGCGTTACTGCGGCCTGGTGCTGTTTCTGCCGCACGGCTACGAGGGCCAGGGCCCGGAGCATTCCTCGGCGCGCCTGGAGCGATTCCTGCAGCTATGCGCGGAATCGAACATGCAAGTGTGCGTGCCGTCGACGCCGGCGCAGATGTTTCACATGCTGCGCCGGCAGATGCTGCAGCCGTTCCGCAAGCCGCTGATCGTGATGACTCCGAAGAGCCTGCTGCGGCACGACCTGTCGGTCTCGGCGCTGGAGGATCTGGCCGACGGCGCGTTTGCGCCCGTGATCGACGAGCTCGACGAGATCACCCCCGCCGAGGTGCGCCGGGCGGTCTTCTGCAGCGGCAAGGTGTACTTCGATCTGCTCAAGGCGCGGCGCCAATCAGGCATCCGCGATGTGGTGCTGGTGCGCATCGAGCAGCTCTATCCGTTTCCAAGCGATGAATACCGCGCGACGCTGGCGCGCTACCGGAATCTTCGCGAAGTGGTGTGGTGTCAGGAAGAGCCGCAGAATCAGGGTGCCTGGTATCAAATCCGCCACCGGCTCGCCGAGTCGCTCAAGTCGGGTGTGGAACTGCTGTATGCCGGGCGGGCTCCGGCGGCCGCGCCCGCGACCGGTATCGGCCCGGCGCACGCCCGCGAGCAGCAGACGCTGGTGGATGCGGCGCTGCATTCGACGACGACTGAGAACTCCGCCCGCAAGACAGCGCGGCTGACCTCGGACGGCCACACCCGTGGACGCAAGACGGCCGCGACGCCGATGAGAAAGAGCTCTTAAACGAATGACAATAGAAATCAAAGTCCCGCAGCTCCCGGAGTCGATCTCGGACGCCACGCTCGTCGCGTGGCACAAGCAACCCGGCGATGCCGTGCGGCGCGATGAGAATCTCGCCGATCTCGAGACCGACAAAGTGGTACTCGAGGTGCCCGCGCCCGCCGATGGCGTGCTGCGCGAGGTGAAGGTGGCAGCCGGCACGGTGGTCACCGCCGGGCAGCTGCTCGCGCTGATCGAGGCGGGCGCGCCATCGGCCGTT
>DAHXNE010000009.1 GCA_027366635.1 Gammaproteobacteria bacterium
CGCGGATCTTCACCCGCAATGCGTCAAAGAAAACAACCGGATAGACCGGCTCCAATGGCCGGGCCTGCCACGCCGTCACCTCCGCCAGCACGCCGTCGGTGACCGTGCTGATCAGGTCGGGGCTTACTTCGGTGCCATAGGCTTCGGCGAGATACCCTTGAATCTCGCGCACCGTCAGGCCGCGCGCGTATAACGCCACGATGCTGTCGTCGAAGGCGGTGAAACGGCGCGCATGTTTGGGCAGCAGTAAGGGCTCGAAGCTGCCGTCGCGGTCGCGGGGTGTCTCTATACGCAGCCTGCCGTCGCCGGTCAGAACCGTCTTGGCGGTGACGCCGTTGCGCTGGTTGGTCGAGGCCTCCGGCCGTTCCGCACCCGGCGCGTAGCCGAGATGGTGCGTCAGTTCGGCGTTCAGCGACGCTTCGATCAGCGCCTGCTTGAACGCGATCCCCGCCGCGTTGATCGCTTCGCCGGTCATCGGGCCGGTCAGGAACTGCGCGACCAACTCCTTCGGGATCGACGGCAGCTTGGCTACGGTCTGGTCCAGCTTTTTGGCTCTGCTCGGCATAATACGCCTCCTTGGCGTCGATTATGCCCCGCACACAGAATCACGGACAGGCTCCGCCTGCGACAGACCATGTGCGATGTTTTCGGCATTCTCGGCCCAGTACCATTGGAGATGGCAGGCCAGCCGCGAATGGTCATCGAGTACACCGAACAGCACCGGTGTTCGCCATTCGCCGCGCGGCGTCAGAACCCTTTTCGAGCCGTTATGACAATCCCAATGCCAGAGCCCGCCGGAATACTCGGATTCATAGCGACGCACCTCGCGTGCCTCGAGCCGTGCCGCCGCCGCCAGCGCGCCTTCGGTCTGACGCGTCGTCATCGGTCGCCGCTTGGTCAGGCCGCGCGCGGCGAGGAAGCGTCGAACCGTTGCGTAAGACGGCACCGGGCGTAATTCCGGTCGCGCCTCGGCCAGGGCCGCCAAATTGTCGCGGTGAAGCTGTGCGGACCAGCTTTTGTGGGCGGCGTACTGCGCCAGCAGCGCCTCGCGCAACGCCGGCGTCATCGATGCCTGCGCGCCGGCATCGCCTCGCCGCTTGCGGCGCAGCACACCGACCGGATCATGTTGCTCGCCGCGGGCTCGGTAGAACCATCGTTCAAGAGTAGAGACACCAAAGCGGACCGGTGCGCCGGTGCTTGGGTGGCGCCATTCGCGCGCGGCCAGTTGTTCCAAGGCCGCGCGCAGCGCGCCCTTCGCCGGCGGCGCCGCCAGGAGCGCGCCGATAATCGAGAAGCGCAGCCGCGCCCAACGCTCATGTACCCGCGATCCGCCTCGTTCCGTCACGCCCGTCCTCCAAAAAATGAGCGAGACGACGGTAGGCGACCTCACCGAGGGGCGGCGACGCGCATCCTCTGCGGGTTTGTGGCGCCCGTCAGAAAACGCGCATCGCAGAGGCACCGCCGGTCAGCGGCCCGAGGAAGCGCAGCAAGGCGACGAGCTGCTCGCGCATGTCGCCGGCGAACCGCTCGAGCAGCGAGACCGGCAGGGCCGCGATGTCGAGCGGCGGCACGACGGCTGCCATCGCGACCGGCGCGAAGGGGCTATTGGTGAAGGTGGACCGCCACCAGACGCGCCAGCGCGCCAGTGTCCGCCGATCGAGTCCGGGCACGACCGACAGGCGTGCCAGACGGGAGGGGGTGGTGCCGAGCATCAGCGCCGAGATCAACGTCACCACGGTGACGAGATAGACGTGCCGACCCAGAAAGCGCAGCGACGGCGGGGTGGCACGCGTGCGGCAGCCATCCACCGCGCAGCAGAAGCTGAAACGCTGGCGATAAGCCCCGCTGACACCAGCCGGGACGCCCCGTGGCTTGCGGTCATACGGCGCCGAATGCAGCGTCCCACCGCAGAGCCAGCACCGTGCTGCCCGGGCGGAGGCCGCAATGTCGCGGTCGAAGGCGAGAAGCTGCTCATGGAACCTGGCGTCAGCCAGCACGGCTTGGTACACTGGGTGCGTCCTTTGAACTGAAGTTGGCGAGATGGCCAAAATCGGACGGAATGATCCCTGCGCCTGCGGCAGCGGCAAGAAATACAAGAAGTGCTGCATGGCCAGTGACGAGGCTGCCGCCCGTGCCGCACGTCCCGCTCAGCCGGCCGCACCGCCGGCGCGCCAGCCGCCCCTGGCCAGCTACTTCCAGGAACCCGACGAACTGACCGAGGCGTCCAACGCTGTGGTCGGTTTGGTTCACGCCGGCGATCTCAATGCCGCCGAGCAGGCCGCCCAGGACCTGCTCGCCCGCTTCCCCGATGTCCATGATGGCTACGACCGCCTCGGCATGGTCTGCGAAGCCCGCGGCGACCATCGCCAGGCTGCCGACTACTACCGCCGCGCCATCACCGTCATCCGCGACCACCCCGACAACTACGATCCCGGGTTCGAGGACGTCTTCCAAAAGCTCGTCGATCGGCTGGAAGCCCAGGCGAACGCCGCCGCCGGCTGAGCCGGCCGCCCCCCACCGCTCCAGCCTCGCCGGGTGCTCGGCGGCGTCAAGGCATCCACGCCTGCGGCGCGGAGCCTCCTTGACCCCGCCTGCGCTCCCGGCGGTCACGTCCGCAGGTCGGCGCCGAGGAATGGTCCTTCAGTCTCACCAAGGAATACTTCCGGGAAGACATGTTGGGCACGTTCGATGAGGGGACCGTGTGCTGAACCATCAAATTCCGTGATCAAAAATCGCCAAAAACCCGTCGCTTTGCGTGCTCAGGCTCACGACGCGGCATGACGGCCTCTGATGCAAGGTGAGGCTCCGTTCATAAAACGGTTGCCTTTCAGCGCAATTCTGCAACAGGATATTGAAAGCTGATTCGTGAGGAGTTGCCGTGCCCGCCAAATCCGTTCGCAAACGACCGTTTGCGAAAGCTGTCAAGCCTGCCCCTGGCGGTCTGTTGGTCGGCTATGCGCGGGTATCCAAGGGGGACGAGCAAACCAATGCTCTACAGGTCAGAGCGCTGAAGGGGGCGGGCTGCCGACGGCTGTTCGAGGAGGCAGCTTCAGGCGGACGTTGGGACCGGCCCGAGTTGCACCGTCTGCTCGACCAACTCCGCGAGGGCGATGTGGTAGTGGTCTGGAAGCTCGACCGTCTGAGCCGCAGCCTCAAGGACGTGCTGCATATCATGGAGCGGATCGCGGCCGCGGGCGCAGGTTTCCGCAGCCTCACGGAGGCGATAGACACCACTACGTCCGCGGGGCGGATGATGATGCAGATGGTCGCCGCCTTTGCCGAGTTCGAGCGTGCCATGATCCGCGAGCGCACCAGCGCCGGTTTGGCAGCCGCCCGCGCCGAGGGCCGTGTGGGCGGCCGGCGCAAGAAACTGGACGCTGCCAAACGGCGCGAAATCGCCGAGAGCGTCCTCTCAGGCCGCAAATCCGGCGCCGAGATGGCCCGGCTCTACGGCGTCAGCCCGCCGACTGTGTCGCGCATCGTCGGACAGCACCGGGCCGCGCTGGCTTAGCGTGCAGTTTTGTACAAATCGTGTAGTGACCCC